>JAISDV010000196.1 GCA_031264545.1 Oscillospiraceae bacterium
CCGGATCCGCCAGAGCGGCCGCTTTGACAGGCGAGCTTGCCATACAGCACAGGTCGTAATAGTGGCGGGAGTAGCGGGACGGGAGCCTGCCGTTTACGCGGAACGCCTCCTTGTGCAAAATCGTCGCTTTCTCCCAGAAGGTGCGCTCCGGCGCAACGGTCAGAATGTGTGTGGCGGGCGTTTCAAATACCTGCGGATATTGCTGCGCCGCATAAGAGGAGACTGCGGCGTCCTGCGTCGGCGTCCATGCCGCCAGTACGCCGATTTCCATGCGGACGACGGGCAGGATCACCGTGTCGTCGTATATGCGGGGATAGGCAAAGCACACGGTCTGCGGATCAGCCCCGTCGATATACAGCAAAAAATCATCACTTAAAAGCGCGCGAAAATCATTCTGAAGCCGGGGCAGGAACACCTCTTTCAGAAACACCTCGGTCCTTGCGTTTGCCTCCTTGTTGAACTTGTCCTGTTTCGTGCGGCTGCGGCCGCCCCACGGCTCGTCCACTGTATAGCCCAGCAGCCGCCAATCCAGAATCAGGTCGATATCCTCGGAAAACCGCTCGATGAGCCCAAAGCATTTTGAAAGGCTGGTACCGCCCTTGAAGGCCAGATACTTTGCCCATGGGCTGATATGGAACAAATAGTCCAGTGTCCAGCAGACCCAGAAGTCCTTTTCAACAATGCCGTCGCTCATGCCGCATTTGGCGGCGGTATTGCGGAATAGCGCTTCCCGTTCCCCGCGCGGCCATTGCAAAGCTTGATTCATGTGGTATCCTCCCCTGCGCAAACGCGCTTAATAATTTTGTAAGCCCAAGCGGTCCCATACTGCGCTTCCGAAAGAAGCGCGGTTTTTTCGCTTGGAGACAGCGTCCTTTTCAATTTTTGGACATGGACATCGGTCACGTTCATTTCGCCCAGGGCCTTAAGCGCCTGAACGACCAGCGCGGATTTATAGGATATACCGGTAATATCCTTGTTTGATGTGTGCTTGAATTGCAGGCTGCGCGTATCGATCCGGTAGCTGCGGTAAGGACCGTCGCTGACATACAGCCATACAGCCGGAACCTGCGCAGACAGTCCCAGCATATTGAGCGCTGTGTCACCGCAGGGGACAATCGTCCAGCCAAAATTTCGGGCAATGGCTGCCGCCGCCGCATCCATTCGCGGAGCGGTGTATTCCTGCAATAGCGCGCTGTATCGGGGACAATCGTATACGCCGCGCAAAATACGGCGTATTTTTTTATCCTCTGTCAAGCGTGACAGCGCCTTGTTTACCGTCTGCGTGTCGGCAATATCCAGAAAGTCGGATGTGATAAAAACGTCTCCGTAATCGGCCGCAATAATTCGGGTTTCTATTTGCTTCAAGTAATCTGGCCTGCGCATATGACCACCTCGTCAGAAAAATTCTATAGTATTTCTGACCAGATTGCAAGACCTTTATACATATTCGTCAGAAAAATAATATTATTTTTCTGACGAATATGAGACGATTTTAATTTTGTTGTTCTTAAAGCTTTCGTATCTTTTTCAATACGTATCTTTTTCAAGGCCCAGCAGGATGTCGACCGCCTGCTGCAGGCCGGGCCTGGCGCGATACGCCAGGATAAGCTTCTTTTCGTGCCCGTTCATATCCTCCGGATCCAGGCGGATGTCCAGCAATTCGGTTGGGGAGACCTTCAATACCGCGCATATGGCTGCGAGTATATCGACATCGGGCCGGTTAATTCCCTGCTCCCAGTTCGACACTCTGCTGTTGCTGACGGCGATCAGCCTGGCAAATTCCTTTTGGCTGAGGTTTTGGGCTTCTCTGTACTTGCGGATCCTCGGGCCGATTTCATATCCCATGTCTATCACCTCCCAGTTTGATTATATAGCGGAATTCTACAAAGTCAATAAAAAAATCAAGATTTCCTGTATTTCAGCATTGACATTACAGAATATCAGTGATACGATTTGGCTAAATACAGAATTTCTTGAAAGGAGGAGGGACAATGCGGGTTTATGAAAAAGTACGGGCCTACATAGATGACAACGGCCTTAAGCAAGTGGCTGTCGCACAGAAAAGCGCAATTCCCGTCGCGACCTTCAACGCGATCCTGAATGGGAAGCGGACAATGCACGCGGAGGACCTGAAGGCGATTTGCCAGGCGCTGAAGGTCAGCCCGGAAATCTTTATCGACTACAAAAGTGCATAGCTGCAAAGCTTAGCCGTAAAAACATGGGACATCCGCACAAAACCCACCCGCTGTAAATTGGTACATATATACAAATAAATACCTGCAAATACAAGGGAGTCTCCCTATAATTAATAATTGATTTATCTTTTACATTGCTCTTGACTCTTAAACATAATTACGTTATAATGTAATTAACTTAAGTGAGCTTCGCCTTGAAGAGGAGGACCGTGTTGATGCAGGAACTGGATCTGAGCAGCATTCCGAGATTCATCGATGTCAGCGGTGTGCGCACGGATGTCACGCTGGACGAGATCGACCAGATCGCGGCAGCCGCGAGAGCGCATCATTTCGTAGCCGCGTTTGCGATGCCCTGTTTTACGAGGCTTCTGGTAAAACAGCTCGAGGATGTGGAGGACGTTATGGTGGGCGGTGTCGTCGGCTTCCCTTCGGGCGCTGACACCACGTTTATCAAGGTGGCGGACACCAAGGAAATGCTTTCCATGGGCGTTGACGAGCTGGATATGGTCATCAATGTCGGGGCGCTCAAATCCGGCCGGTACGACATGGTCATGAACGATATTAAGGCGGTTGTGGAGACCGCCGACGGCAAGCCGGTCAAAACGATCCTCGAGGTATGCTATCTGACTGACGACGAGATCATGCGGGGCGCGGAGCTGGCCGTGAGAGCGGGCGCAGCTTATATCAAGACCGGCACGGGCTGGGGCCCGACGCCGACCACCGTGGAGACGATCCGTCTCATCAAAAGGACTATCGGAGACGCCGCGCTCCTGAAGGCAGCCGGCGGCGTAAGGACGCTCAGCACGCTGCTCGAGATGGTGGACGCGGGCTGCAGCCGGTTTGGAATCGGCGTCAACTCGGCGCTTAAGATCGTGGAGGAGGCCTACGCGCGAACCGGCCTTTTAGTTTCACGGAGCGAATGACGGCAAAGGATCAACCGGACACGGAGGCGAGCGGTAATGCAGTACATTATTTCCTATGATCTGGGTACGGGCGGGACAAAAGCCTCGCTGTTTGACTTGGACGGACGGTCCCTGGCCGCAGCCTTTGTGCCGTGCGACACCTATTATCCGGCGTCCGGCTTCCATGAGCAGAAACCGGAGGAGTGGTGGGGCAGCGTCGTCCGGGCGACGAGGGACCTGCTCCAAAAGACGACTGTCCGCTTAAACGACGTCGCCTGTCTGGCGGTGTCCGGGCACAGCCTCGGCGTGGTCCCCGTCGGGTATGACGGGAGCCTGCTTTCCGAGCGGGTACCCATCTGGACCGATTCCAGAGCCGGAAAAGAGGCAAAGGAATTTTTCGAAACGATTCCGGAGGAAGCGTGGTATATGACCACCGGAAACGGGTTCCCGCCGCCGCTGTACGCCGTGTTTAAGCTGATGTGGTACCGCCGGCATTTCCCGGAGCTGTTTGCGGGGACCGATAAATTCGTCGGCACGAAGGACTACATAAATTACAAAATGACCGGCGTTTTGAGCTGTGACTATTCCTACGCGTCCGGCAGCGGGGTTTACGATTTAAAAGGCTGGAAATACAAGCCGGAATACATTGCGGCGTCGGAAATCCCCGCGGACAAATTCCCCGAAATCGTCCCGTCGACCGAGATTATCGGGACGCTGACCAAAGCGGCGTCCGAGCAGCTGGGCCTGCCCCGAAGCGTACAGGTGGCCTGCGGCGGCGTGGACAACGCCTGTATGGCGCTGGGGGCCGGCTGCATCCGCGACGGCATGGCGTATACCTCGCTCGGCACCTCCGCGTGGATCGCGGTGACCTCAGCCCGGCCCGTTTTAGACGTCCGAAAACGGCCGTATGTGTTTGCCCATTGCGTACCCGGCATGTTTACTTCAGCCACGGCGACCTTTTCGGCGGGCAACTCCTATCGGTGGCTGCGCGACACCGTCTGCGATGAGCTGGCGGCGGCGGAGCGGATAAGCGCCGAGGATGCCTATGCCGCGATGGACCGTCTGGCGGCGGCCTCTCCGGTCGGCGCGAAAAAGCTGCTGTTCAATCCCAGTCTCGCCGGAGGGTCGAGCCTCGACCGTTCTTCCAATATCCGCGGCGCTTTTTTAGGGATCGATCTGGGACATACGAAGGCCGACCTGATCCGGGCGACACTGGAGGGAATTTGCCTGAATCTGCGGATCGCGCTGGATGTGCTGGAAAAATACACCCGGCTCTCCGAAGATATGCTGGTTGTCGGCGGCGGCGGAAAGAGCAGATTCTGGCGCGGCCTGTTCGCGGACATTTACAATAAAAATATTATCGAGACGAATATCGGGCAGGACACGGGCTCCCTGGGTGCCGCGGCGGTAGCGGCGGTGGGCGCGGGCCTGTGGAAAAGCTTTGACAGGATTTCCGAGATCCACAAGGTCAGGGACGTCGTCAGGCCGGACGGCGCGCATGTCGATCAGTATGAGAAAATTCTGCGCGTTTTTGAGAAGGCGTCCGATATGCAGTGCGACATAGGCGATATGCTGGCCGCACTTTAAGCTGTTTTTATGCTGAAAGGCATGAAATATTTTGGAAATTTTAATTCTTAGGAGGAAAAAACATGAAAAGACTCTTGGCACTTATCCTCGCGGCGGTTTTTGTGATCGGCATGGCCGCCTGCGGAACCGAAGCGCCCCCGGCCGCACAGAACACGCCTGACGCTGTCGTGTCGGAGAATCCCGTTCCCGAAGACACGAGTACGCCTGCGACGCCGGCAGCGCCCGGCGGAAAAGACATCAAGGATATCGTTGTCGCGGTTTCCTTGGGCTGGATGGAGAACGAATCCGGCCAGCGCCAGCGGTACACCTTTGAAACCGAGCTGGCAAAATACGGCATCACCAATTATTCCATCGTGGACGCGAACTATGACGCCAAGAAACAGTCCGAGCAGATCGAAGCGTTCATCAGCGCCAAACCCGACGTGCTCTTTATCACCCCGTCCGACCCTGTGGGCATCGCGGAGGCTGTAAAGCACGCCTGCGACGCGGGCATTCCCGTGTTTTCTTCCGACGGCCTGATCCCGGGCGCGGCCGTCACCTCCACCGTCATGTTTGATAACTACAAGGGCGGCATCTGGACCATGCAGCAGATCTGCGAGCGGCTCGACGGCAAGGGCAAGATCGCGATAATCGATCTTCCCTCCAACGAGGGCTGGGATGAGCGCGGCCACGGCGCGAAATTCGTCTTGAAGCAATACCCGGACATCGAGGTCGTCCAGACCTGGTCCTGGGACTCCACCGGAGCCGTCACCCCCCGCATGGCGATTGACAACATGCTGACCGCCTGCCCGAACGTCGGGGATCTGGACGCGATCTGGTGCGCCTGGGACGGCGCCGTGTTCGAGGGAATCCAGGCCTGCGAGGCGGCCGGACGCAATGAGATCCTTTTCACCGGCTCCGACGGGGGCGAGCACTGCTTTGAAGTTATGAAGGGCAATCCGAACTTTATCGCGACCTGCGGCGAATCCATCTATACCATGGGCGCGCTGTGCGTCGAATACGCGGTGGACTACTTAAACGGCAAGTCCGTCCCGAGGATCGTCATGGTCCCGTCCATCGGCATCACCAACGACATGATCGTCAAGGCCCAGGTACCCGCGGGCTGGAGCAACCTCGGCGACTACGACATCCCGGGCAACTATTCCGTTCTCGGATGGCAGCCCACGCTGTAAGCGCCGAAATCTGAAAGGTCACGCCGGAGGCGCGATATGACGGCTTATATCGCGCCTCCGGGACACCGGGTTTCGGCGGATCGGCCGGAGAGCTTAGGAGGGAGGCCCGTTCATGAGCGAATACCGCTTGGAAATGAAGGGTATTGTCAAGGAATTTTTGTCTATGAGAGCGCTGGACAACGCGGATTTCCGCCTTAAAGAAGGGGAAGTGCACGCGCTGCTCGGCATCAACGGCGCCGGAAAGTCGACGATGATCAAGGTCCTGTCCGGGGTATACCAAAAAGACAGCGGAAAAATTTTCATCGACGGCCGGGAGCTTGAGATCGGCAATCCCGCCGACGCGATCAAGGCGGGTATCTCCACCGTTTATCAGGACCCTCAGGTCGTGCCCTCTTTCACAGGCTACGAAAATATTTATCTTGGGGCGGAAAATAATAAGAAAACGTTTTTTTCCGCTTTAAACAGAAAAGCCATGCGGGAAAAAGCAAAAAAGCTGCTCGAGGAATTCCCGCTGGACGTCGATATTGACAAGCCGGTTTACCTGCTCAGCGCAATAGAGAGAGAAATCATTGCAGTACTGCGCGCACTGTCAAAACGCTCGAATATTTTAATTCTCGACGAACCGACATCCATTTTGACGGAGAAGGAAAGGCAGATACTGTTTGACCTGGTGCGTCTGCTGAAGTCAAAGGGCGTATCCATCATATACATAACCCATCATCTGGACGAGGTCAGCGAGATCTGCGACGCCATGACCATTTTCCGGAATGGGCAGACCGTGGCGTCGCTGCCGGTGGAAAAGGGCAAGGTCGAAACGGAACAGATCGCCGAGCTGATGCTCGGCAAGAAGCTGACGGCCCTTTATCCGCCGAAGGCGGAGGAGCCCGGAACGGAGGTCCTGTTCGAGGCCCGGGACTTAAACCTCGGCGGCAAGTTCGAGCACATCAGCTTTGCGGCGAAGCGGGGCGAGATCTACGGGATATTCGGCCTGGTCGGTTCGGGCATAGACGAGATTTCCAAGGTCCTGTACGGCGCCATGTACAAGAGCTCCGGTGAGCTCCTGGCGCATGGCAGGCGGCTCGCGCTCAGGTCCACGGCGCAGGCGCTGAAAAACGGCATTTTCCTCGTGCCCGGCGACCGCAAGGCGGAGGGACAGATCGGCGACATGCCGATTACCATGAACCTGACGATCGCCAAGATGCAAAGGATCGTCAACCGCCTGGGGCTTGTGCGCCGCAGGAAGGAGAACGCGCTTTCTGAAGAAATGGTGCAAAAGCTTTCCATCGCCACGCCGAGCATCCAGAAAAAGGTCGGGGAGCTTTCGGGCGGGAATCAGCAAAAAACGGTCATAGGCAAGGGCCTTTTTACGGAAGCGGATATCTACATCTTTACGGAGCCCACCGTCGGTGTGGATGTCGGAGCAAAGTCCGGAATTTATGAGATCATGCGGGAACTTTCCAAAACGGCGGCGGTCATCATTATTTCCTCAGACTGCGAAGAGGTCTTTGGCATGGCGGACCGGGCGCAGGTGATCTACAAGGGCAAATGCACCTTCGAATCGGAAACGCGCTTAACGACGCTGCATCAGATGCTGGTCCACGCGGTGAGCTTCGAGGCGCCGGCCGGCCGGGCGGTATGACGCGGCTTCAAGCGCGAAAGGGAGGGAAAGGATGAATAAAGAAAAAAAGGGCCCGATATCAAACGAGCTTTTCACACTGCTTGTCTTTGTGATCTTGTTCTTATCGGTCCTGGCCGCTTTTTCCATGCTGAACAGAAATTTTTTCAGCGTCAGGAATATGCTGAATATCCTGAAGCATGTCTCCGTCATCGCCATAGCGGCGCTTGGGCTCACTTTCGTTATCGCGGTGGGGCACGCGGACATCTCGTTTTATATGACCAGCTGTTTTTCCGCTATGCTGATGTCCTGGCTGATCGCGCGGGGCTTGAGCCCGCTCCTGTGCATTGCGGCGGGTATCGCCGGCGGGCTGGTCTGGGGCGCTTTTTCGGGCTTCGTGGTCGGCAGGTACAAGCTGCCTGACAAAATCAGCACCATCGCCATCGGTTCCATTGCCTTCGGCATGGCTTACCTGTTCAGCGACGGCGCGTTTATCTACACGAATTTCACGAGCTCCGGCATCACGGACCTGAACAACGCAAGGCTTTTCGGCATCCCGGTCCCGGTCCTTATCATGGCGGCGCTTTATCTGGCAGCTTATGTGGTCATGGAGCGCTCCAAGTACGGCCGGCAGTTTTATTCGGTGGGCTACAACAAAAAGGCGGCCTTTTTCTCGGGTATCGGCGTCGACCGCGTCATCGTCGTCGCCTTTGTCGTCTGCAGCGCCATGGCCGCCGTTTCAACCATGATCACCTCCGCCGCCCAGGGAAACGGCAACGTCAAGTCAGGGCTCACGCTCTTAATGCCCTGCTTCTCGGCGGTCTATATCGGCTTTGCCGTGTTCAAGAAGCCGAGCGTGATCGGGACCTTTCTGGGCGCGGTCTTCACCGCGATGATCCAAAACGGCTTTACGCTGATGAGCGTTCCGTTTTACTACAGCGACATGGTGGTCAGCGGCCTTCTGATCCTCGCCATCCTCTTCTCGAGGTTCGAACTGTCCTCACAATTGGCAAGGCGGCCAAAACAACAAAAGGAAGGGCGGTGACCGCGAAATGACGATCCGCGACGGCACGGCAAAAAAGAAAGTTTTTCCGCTTTTTCGGCCGGAACTGGCTATGATATGGGTCATTTTAGGCGTCTGTGTTGTTTTTGCAGGCATGTCCAGGGTTTTTTTGCAGCCCTCCAATATTATGGAGATCCTCCGCCAGTGCAGCACAATGGCCATTTTGGTCCTTGGCGTCACCTGGGTAATCTCACTGAATGAGATCGACAACGCGTTTCCGGACATCGCGGCCTGCGCAAGCATGCTGACGGCACTGTTCATCCGCAACGGAATCGTCTTTGAGCTTGCCGCCCTGTACGCCATTTTGCTCAGCACGCTGTTCGGCGCTCTGACGAGCGTGCTGGTGATCCGCTTTCAGTTCCCGTCCCTGATCGCCACGATCGCGGTCTCGGGACTGGCGAAGGCGCTTGCCAGCGCCATAGGCAAGGGCATCCCGATCCCCGTCCCGTCCACGGCGGGAAGCGTTATCTACAGCATCGTGTGGGGCAAGGTTTTCGGGATCCCGGTTTTGTTTTTAGTGGCGGTCGCGCTCTATACGGTCAGCTATTTTATTCAGGAAAAGACCAGATTCGGGCAGTATGTTTACGCCATCGGCGAAAATTCGCAGGCGGTGCAGGAGTCGGGCATCAAAAGAAAGCGCGTCATGGCGATCGTCTTTATCGTGGCGGCGATGTTTGCCGCGATCGGCGGCGTTCTGATGATGGGCGTGCTCCAGTCCGGCCAGCCCAAAATGGGGACCTCGTTTTTCCTGGATGGGTTTACGGTCGTCTTTTTAGGCGCGGTCGTCTTTAAAATGGGCAAGGCCAATGTTGCCGGCACGCTTTTGGGCGCGATTCTTTTAGGTATCCTGACAAACGGCCTGACGCTGCTCGGCGCGTCGTATTTCATGAGCCAGATCATCAAGGGCTCGCTGCTGATTTTCGGCGTGTCGGTCGTCACAATGTCGAAGAACAAACAAAGGGGAAAGGCGGGTGTTTTGACCTATGAATGACTTTGAGTATTACAATCCTGTTAAAGTATTTTTCGGTTCCGATTCCATCGAGAAGCTGGGCGGGCTCGCGGCGCAGTACGGCAAAAGGGCGGTCGTCGTCTCCTATACGGACATCTCCTTTTACGGCGATCTGTTTGACCGGATCCACGGCGCGCTGAAGGAAGCGGGCCTGGCGTACACAGATTGCCTGGTGGTCCGGGCAAACCCCACCATCGCGCAGGCAAAGCAGGGCGTCGCGCTCTGCAAGGACTTCGGCGCGGACCTGCTGATCGGCGTCGGCGGCGGGAGCGCGATGGACTGCACGAAGGTGATCGCCGCGGGCGTGCGCTACCCGCACGA
The DNA here is from genome assembly GCA_031264545.1 of Oscillospiraceae bacterium. Classification (GTDB taxonomy): domain Bacteria; phylum Bacillota; class Clostridia; order Oscillospirales; family Oscillospiraceae; genus UBA2658. Next base: position 9,865 of record JAISDV010000196.1, read on the forward strand.
CGACATCCGAAAAATGATCCTTTTCAGCCATTCCGACAATACGCAGATCCCGCCGAAAGCGGCGCTGCCGATGATCCTGATCCCGACGCTTCCCGCAACCGGCAGCGAGATGAACTGCACCGCGGTCATCACCGACGAGGAGACCGTCGCAAAATCCTATGTCTGGGCGCCAGACTGCCTGTACGCAAAGGCTGCCCTGGTCGACCCGGCGCTCTCCCGGACGCTGCCGCCCTACCAGACGGCCTGCGCCGCGCTCGACACGGTCGCACATGTGGCGGAGGGCTATTTCAACGGCGGCGCGGGCCTCAATCTCGACCTGCAGGACAGGCTGCAGGAGGGGCTGATCCGCGCGGTGCTCGAGAATCTGCCGAAGGTCCTCGCGCAGCCGGACGACCTTCAGGCGCGCGGGCTCATGCAGTGGGCCTCGGCCCTCGCGCTCAACGGCTGGGTGCTTTCCGGCACCTACACCTGGGCCCCGATGCATCAGATGGGGCACGTGCTGAGCGCCCGGTATAACGCCACGCACGGCGCGTCGCTCTCGGTCATGATGGTCGCCTGGATGAAATATTTTGCCGGCCGCTCCGATAACGCGCGTTACGAGCAGCTCGCGCGGCGGCAGTTCGGCAAGCCCCTGGCCGAAGCGGCCGAGGCCTTCGAGGCGCTGATCGAAAGCGTGGGCGTGCAGACCAGGCTCAGCCAGTTCGGCGCGGCCGAGGGCGAGATCGATATGCTGGCCGAGGATGTCAGGAACGTCAGCTTTAACGCGGACGGCGTGCTCGCCAGCGTGCCCCCCGTCACGCTGGACGAGGTGAAAGCGATCTACCGCCTTGCGCTGTGACGGTATGGGCGGGTATACCTTGCGGGAAATGACTTTCGACGGCTTCGACGCCGTCGAGCTCAGGACCTCCGCCGCCCGGCTGGTGCTCGTCACGGGCTGCGGGCCGCGCATCGCTTTTTTCGGCCGGCCCGGCGGCGAGAACCTGCTCTACTGGCAGAGGGACGGCGTGGTCAGCGGCGAGTGGCGCCTGCACGGCGGCCACCGCGTCTGGATCACCCGCCCCTACGCCGACGAAGCGGTGGACGCCTATATGGGCGACAATGAGCCCTGCGCGCGCGAAGTGTCCGGCGGCAGAGTACGGGCAGTCTCGCCGCCGCATCCTTTCTTCAGGATAGCCCGGGGGATAGAAGTGGAGCCGCTGGCGGAGAACCGTTTCGCCGTGACCAATTTCATCGTCAACGAGGGTCCCCTGATCTATTCCGGCGGCGTCTGGTCCCCGACCTGCATCGAGCCGGACGGCAGCGTCATTTCGGTGGACCTGGGGCAGGACGGGGCCGCCTGGGACGCGGTGCAGCTCGTGATCCCCAGAAAATTCGCGGGAAATACCGTGCGGATCGACGATCCGCAGGTGACCTTTACCGAGCGCCAGATGCGCGTGACGCCGAGGGGCGTGCTCACCAAGCGCTGCGCCTGCGCGCCCAAGGGCCGCGTTTCCGCGCAGTGGCGGGATAAGGGTCTCTGCTTTTCAAAGCAGGCGCAGTACTGCCCCGGCGGGCATTACCCGCTCAACGGCTGCAACGTCGCCGTCTTTGTCGGCGCGGACAACTGGATGGCCGAAATGGAGACCTTCGGCCCCGAGCAGCCCCTTCCGCCGGGCAGTACCCTCAGCAACCGGGAGGTCTGGGAGCTCACGGAGCTCTGAATCCGCCGGCTTTCAGCTTCATCAAATAGGTTTTTATATGGGAATACGCAGGAGAATCAAAAGGACGCGCAAGCTCCGGGAAAAGGAGGCGGAAACAGCCGGAGGCTTGGGCGGCACACAATATGAATGACTTAAAAAGGAGGTTAATCCGGATGAAAAAAAGATTTTCCAGGGCAGTGCTGTTTTTACTCGTGCTCAGCCTGTGCACGTTCGCTTTCGGCATCATAAGCTTCGCCGAGGGCGAGACGCCCGAGATCCACTGGAGCTTTGAGAGCGGCGAGCTAGACCCGTTCACCGTCACCGAAGGCGCGTTCGGGGCAAAAATCATCGCGAACTGGGACAGGGACCGTAATAATCTCACGACCGGTCAGCTTGTCGGGAAAGACGGCACCTATTACCTGTGCACGGTGGAGACGGACGGCACGACAGCCTATAACGAGGCCTACAGGGGCACCATCCAGTCGCCGGTCTTCCAGATACTCGACCCGACGATCACGATGAAGCTTGCGGGCGGGCCGAACGCGGCCAACTATGTGGCCGTCTGCCGGTATTCGGACGACGCGGAGCTGGCCCGCGTGACAAAGCCGGGCGCGGGTTCGCATATCTTCGCGGCCGCGACGCTCACGATCCCAAACGATAAATACGTGGCGGGCGAGGCCGTTTACCTGAAGATCGTGGACGGCACCACCAGCAACTGGGCCTTCATCTCGGTCGACGACATCCGCGTCAAGGGCGAGCTCTATACGGGCGTTGTCGCCGATGTCAAGTGGAGCTTTGAGGACGGCACGACCGCGCCGTTTACCTATGTGAAGGGCAACGTGGGCAAGCCGATCGGCAATCGTGACACGGAGATGAATTCCCCGAAGGCCTCAATCCTGAAGGACGGGACCTACTACCTGACCACGGTCGAAAAAACGGCCGAAACAGCCGATGACGCCATGACGGCGGAGTTCCGCTCACCGAACTTCACATTGTCGAAGCCCGTGATCAAATTCAAGCTCGCGGGCGGCGCGGTTGCGGGATGTTACGTTGCGCTCTGTATGAAAAGCGGCGCGGAGCTTGCCAGGGTCAGCCCCGCCGCGAGCCGTTATATCTTCCAGGAGCGGTCTATCGATACCAGCAGTCTTGGTCTGGAACCGGAGACCCAGGTCTTTCTCAAGATCGTGGACAGCGCCAGCGGCGGCTGGGCCTTCATTGCTGTCGACGATATCCGCTTCACGGGCCAGGTCGTCGAGGACCCGGTCGTCGATATCCGTTTCGATTTTGAAAACGGCGGCGCGCTCGAGCCCTGGCGTATGATCTCGGGCAATGTCGAGACGTATATCGGCAGCCGCGATGTTGACTTCAACGGCGGCGTCCCGATGCAAAAGCAAGGGACCTATTACCTCACCTCAGTGGAGAAAGACAACGGCAACAGCAATGACGACAGGTTCACCGGCGTTTTCCGTTCGCCCGTCTTCACGGTCGATGTGGAAAACGACCCGGTCGTCAAATTCAAGATCGGCGGCGGCGCGAGCACAAGCGACCTCTATATGGCCATTCGCAGGAAGCCGGCCGGCGACCTTGTGGCCAAGACCACGAGCAGCCGGAACCTCTATGTCTTCGAGGAGCGGCAGATCGATCTGACCGGCCTGGTCACCAAATATGACCAGCTCTATATCGAAGTCGTGGATAACCGCACCGCCGGCTGGGGCTGTATCATCTTCGATGATTTCCGGGCGAGGGGCACTTTCCCGCCTGAGCTTCCGCTCTCCTCCGAGGCGGAGGTCGCGGAGCTCACGGGCTGGACCGCCGCGCGGTTCAGCCAATTGAAGCTGCCCATCCAGGATCTGGTCGATACCTACGGCGGCGCGTATCCGAGAGGCGCGGAGTATCTCAGCGAGATCGTTGAAAAGGAAGCGCTCCACAAAAGCTTCTGGCAGGAGGGCTATCTGCCGAACGATCCCGCCGTCGAGAGCTTTAAGGCCGAAATGGATGCGCT
>JAISDV010000206.1 GCA_031264545.1 Oscillospiraceae bacterium
CGTCGGCGGCATCGAGGTCTACAGCTCCTATAACTACGCGTACATCGACATACGCAACGACGACAGCGCCGAGGCGACCGTAAACGGCGGCGCGGCCCTGACCGCGGCCGGCAGCGAGATGGACAGGTCGGCGGCGGTACATTTCGGCGAGGCGCTCGCGATCACCGTTACCCCGGACAGCGCCGAGGCCGCTGTGTACGCCTATCAGGACGGCAGGAACGTCACCAACGATCTGGTAAACGCGGCAGGCGTATGGACGCTCACGCTCGCCGGCGGCATCGACGAGGACACCGAGTTTGTCTTCTCTGTCGGCAAGCCGCTGGATACCGCCGTTACACCCGGCGGCCCAAGCCAGCCTGACGACGGCAAGGACAAGACCGAGACCGAAACGCTCCCGGACGGCACCGTCGTCACGACGGTTACCCGCAAGGACGGCGTCGTGATCGTAGCCAGAAGCGCGCCCGCGGGCGGCACCACCGCGACGGTGACGGTACCGGCGGGGTATCAGGGCGGCGAAGCGCTCATCCCCACCGCGAAAACGTCCTCCGGCAATGTGGCCTATGAGGTCAAGGCGGACGGCAGCAAGGTCCTTATCAGGAAATCCTATGTCACTTCCGGAGGCGTATGGGTCCCGATCACCGGCTCTGTTAAGCTTGAGATCGCGGACAACGGCAAGTCCTTCGCGGACGTCGCGCAGACCGCCTGGTACAGCGGAGCGGTGACGTTCGCCAGCAGCCACGAGCTGTTCCTCGGCACGGACGCCACGCACTTCAGCCCCGATCTGCCCATGACCCGCGCGATGCTGGCAACGGTGCTGCACCGCCTGGAGAACGAGCCTAAGAAGGGCAGCAATATCTTTAACGACGTGCCGGACGACACCTGGTTCACCCAATCGACGGCCTGGGCGGCGGATGCCGGCATCATCCAGGGCGTGGGCGGCGGCAAGTTCGACCCGGACGGCAATATCACCCGAGAGGCCATGGTCGTCATGATCTACCGCTATGCCAAATACCTGGGTATGAACACGGCGGGAAGCGCCGGCCTCAGCGCCTTCAGCGACGCGGGAAGCGTTTCAGACTGGGCGGAAGAGGCCCTGGCCTGGGGCGTGCACGCGAAGCTCATCGAGGGCAGCGGCAATAAGCTCAATCCGGGCGGCAGCGCGACCCGCGCCGAGGTGGCGACGATATTCATGCGGCTCGTCGCGGCCTTCTATCAATAAGCGCCGCCGCGCGTAAATTCTGATCATTTATTAACCCAAATACCCTCCCGGCCGGGCTTAAACCGGCCGGGAGGGTCTCAGCAAAAGAACAACGCTTCCACCGGCGAAAGCCGGGTGGAAGCGTTGCCCTTCCGGGGAGAAAGGGGGAGAGAGAAGAATCATAGATAGGGGATCACGTCGCTGAGCCGGCCGCACCTTGCGAGACATCTGGCAAGGATTTCCCCGGAGGGCTCGGCCAGATCCGGAATGGCGATCACGGGGATTCCCGCCGCCAGCGCGGCGCGGATGCCCGGTTCGGAATCCTCAAGGACCAGGCTGTCCCTGGGGTCCGTGCCGAACATCCGGCAGCAGAGCAGGTGGGAGTCCGGGAAGGGCTTCGGTCTGGAAACCATCTCCCGGTAGACGCCGCCGTCCAAATGCGGCATAATGCCGGTCTCCGTCAGCAGGTCGGCAGCGACCCTTTCGGTGTTTGAGGTCACCACGGCCGTACGGATGCCGCCCTTGCGTTCGATGGCCGCAAACAGCGCGAAAAGCCCCGGCTTGACAGAATAATCCCCGAGACGTCTCAGCTCGGTATACCTGTTCCGAACGGCTTCGCAAAATTTTTGGCCGTCCAGCTCAGGGAAAGCGGCTTTGTAAACGCTGAGCTCGGTATTATCGTCGACCCCCAGGGTCCGGATATAGATGTCCCTGCTGTCCGCGAGCCCGTAAGAGGCGCATATGTCGGAAAAAGCCTTGAAATTGAGCCGCTCGGTGTCGAGCATCAGGCCGTCCATATCGAAGATGACCAGCTTTGGCATATTGAAAAAACCTCACGATGAAAAATAGTTTCGCAGAAACTATTTTTACGCGCATGTGCGCACCGTGTGCGCACGCGCTTAGATTTCATGCTGCGGCGCGTCCCGCACCGCATGGCAGTTTTTTATAGCTTGCCGTAGGCGAGCTATAAAAAATAGTTTTTGAAAACTATTTTTTACGCGCATGTGCGCACTGTGTGCGCACGCGCTTGGATTTTATGCCGCGGCGCGTCCCGCGCCGCATGGCAGTTTTTTATAGCTTGCCCGCGGCAAACTATAAAAGATCGGGGAGCATTTTGCTCAGGGAGCGCTCAATCACCCCGGTATAGTTGTCCCCTTTAGCCGCGGTCGGCGGCAAAACGATGCAGGGGCGGGGGCCTTGCTCCAGGGGCTCCGTGGATATGATCAGGTCGAATCTCTGCTTGCGGTTCGGCCAGTCGTTCAGCTGCTGCACGGAACAGCTGTCCACGATCCGGATCATGGGAAACGCGTGCTCGATCTCATCCAGCAGCGCCATGCGCGGCATAATGCCCCAGTTGCTGACCAAAAGCACGCCCACCGGCGTCGAGCATCTCCGCTGGGAGAGCATAAAGAAATAGGCGATGTTGAGGAACTCCTCCTCGTCGGGAATGACCTGGCATATTTGTTCGTAGACAGGCGCGGCGGACGCCTTGAGCACATCGTATATGCCGGACCAGTTGCCGGACAGCATGGTGCGGTTGCCCTTTGGGACGTAAGTCGCGACCTTGAGGCGGTATACCGAGGTTTTCAGATGCAGGCAGAGATCAAAAAAGAGCATTTTGTCACGGGAATACCGCGTCGAGAGCTTGCCGTCCACAAGCTCGATCAGGCTCATGCTCAGGTACTCGATTTTTTGCGGAAAAAGAAAGGCGTTGTCCTGCTCCGGGGTAAACGCGTTGTATCCCACCAGATGTATGCAGATATAGGCCTGCTCCGGCGCAGAAAGCTCTATTCCGAAAATTTTTTTGACGCGGCCGGCTATAAATTCGGCCGTTTTGCTTTCCAGGG
>JAISDV010000215.1 GCA_031264545.1 Oscillospiraceae bacterium
CGCTGACGGCCGTCCCGCAGGATACGCTGGCGGGCGGTGTGACGGGCGCCGTCTATACCTGCACAAGCGCTGAACCGTTCAGCGACGCCGGCGTCTACGACATCTACAGCGCGGTGAGCGGGCTGGACAGTAATTATATTCTGGCCGGGAGCGGCCTGGGCAGCTACACCGTGACCCCGTTCGCGAACACCTTCACCGCGGTGTACGACACGCCGGCGATCGGCGGCGCGAATTACCGCGAGTACGGCGAAGAGAATCCGACGATGGGCTTCGCGTATACGGTGGCGGCCGACAGCAACGACAATCTCGCGGACTTCAATCTCCCGACTGTACTGGTGCGCTATGACCGCACCAAGCAGAGCGGCGCCAACGCGGATAAAGACGGCGTCCTCCTGGGCGGCAAGGCTGCGTATCCGGTCGTCATGTCCGGCGTTACCGGTACGAACTACACGGTGACCTCAACGGACGGCGTCCTGAATATCAGCCAAGCTCCAATCTCTCTCGTGCTGAAGGATCTGACGCGTCCAAAGGATACCGCCGCGCCGGCTCCGAACGACTACGTCCATTTCTCCGGCGTCTATAAGCTGAGCGATACGCTGAGCGCGCTCGGTCTCTCGGCGGCTTACGCCCCGCCGCCAGCGATGAATACGGCGGGAGCCTACGCGGTCGATCTGAGCATTTCCGATCCTGACAACTGCAATTACTATCTGACGCCCGCACCCGGTACAAGGACGCTTTATGTGAAGAACGGCTCTATAGACGCCACGATCACGGCGGACCAGAGCAGGGCGACCGCAGCGGTCAGCGCGGACGCCGGCGAGCAAGCCTGGACGCTTTATTACAAGAATGGCGGCATGGTAGCCGGGGAGTCCGGCACCGTGACATACGGCGCGGACGGCAAGTACACCATCATCTGGAACAGCGCGCCGCTGGCGGCGGGGACTTACACGCTCGTACTCAATTCCACCGATCCTGACGGCCTTGCGCTGATCCCGACGGAGAAAGACTTTACGGTCGGCGGCGGTGGCGGCGGCGGCGGTGTGACGCCTCCCCCCGACAAGCCGGAGCTGATCAAGGACGACCACTTCGCGTACATGCGCGGCAGCAACGGCGGCTTCAATCCGGACGGGCAGCTCACCCGCGCCGAGGCCGCGCAGGTATTCTACAACCTCCTCGTGGATAAGCAGGTCAGCTACGACGCGTCCCGCTTTACCGATGTGGACACAGGCGCGTGGTTTGCCCGGAGCATCGGCGTGCTGTCGCAGCTCGGCATTATTACCGGCTACAGCGACGGGACGTTCAGGCCCGACGCGAAAATCACCCGCGCGGAGTTTGCGACGCTTGCCGCCCGCTTCGACAAGCTGAGCGAGCGCACCGTCACCTTCCCGGATGTGCCTGCTGGCCATTGGGCCTACGAGGTGGTCTGCTCCGCGGCGACCAAGGGCTGGATCACGGGCTATTCGGACGGCAGCTTCCGTCCCGACAACAACATGACCCGCGCAGAGATGGTCGTAATGGTAAACCGTGTTCTCGGACGGGACGCGGATAAGGCCTATATCGACGCAAACGTCGCCAGGCTCATAACGTTCTCCGACGTACCTGCGTCGCATTGGGCATATTATGCGATCATGGAGGCCACCAACAGCCATGATTATGTGATCGACGCCGGAAAGGAAACCTGGAAGAACTGATAAGCTGAACAAGCTTGGAAGGGGGCTGCTGCACAGGCAACAGCCCCTTTTCACGTTGTCCGATAAGGCCGGTCCTTACAAAAAATACGGGCAGCAACCGCGGACGGCCGTCGCCGAAGGCTTGACAATTTAATTTCCTGGTGTAAAATATTTTAGTTTGGATATGACAGGGATAAGCCCGGCCAAGGAGACCTTCATGAAAAAAGAAAAGCTCAGACAGCTCGCCGCTTATTACAGACCGCATATCCGGCTTTTCCTTGCCGATATGTTTTTTGCCGTACTCGGCGCGTGCGTCACGATCGTTATTCCCTTGCTCATCCGGTATCTCGCTTACGACGTTGTGAGCTGGGCGCCGGCCGCCGCCGTAAAAGCCCTCATTAAAATCGTCGCGCTTTTGCTGCTTTTGCTCCTGGTGGAAATGTACTGCGGCTATTTTATCACCTATTACGGGCATATCATGGGCGCCAGAATCGAATACCGTATGCGGAACGAGATTTTTACGCACTATCAGAAGCTCTCGTTCAGCTTTTTCGATAACCAGAAGGTCGGGCAGCTCATGAGCCGCGTGACAAACGATCTCTTCGATATCAGCGAGCTGCTGCACCACGGGCCTGAGGAGCTGGTCATCTCCGTAATTAAGCTCCTCGGCTCCCTCGCCGTGCTGCTCGTCATCAACTGGCAGCTCGCGCTGGTCGCTTTTGTCCCTATCCCCTTCATGATCGCCTTTGCTGTCATCTATAACCGGAAAATGAAAACCGCCTTTGTCTCGAACCGGGCGCGGATCGGCGAGATAAACGCCACCATGGAGGACAGTCTCTCAGGCATTCGCGCGGTTAAATCCTTCGCCAATGAGGATATGGAGATCAAAAAATTCCGGACGGGCAATAACCGCTTCATCGAAAGCAAAAAGACCAGCTACCGTTTTATGGCGACCTATCACACCATCCTCAACGCGCTCACCACTTTCATCACCGTCGCCGTCGCGGGGGCGGGCGCCGCCTTTTCTCTGATCCATGTCGTGGATATTGAAGACCTGCTCATCTTCCTGCTTTACATCGGTAATTTTACCGAGCCGATCAAAAAACTCGTTTTTGTGACCGAAAGCTTCCAGAACGGGTTTGCCGGCTATGAGCGCTTTATAGAAATGATGGAAATTGCCCCGGATATCGCCGACCGCCCGGGCGCAAAAACGCTTGCCCGGGTCAAGGGGGATATCTGCTTTAAAGATGTGTCTTTCAGCTACAGCGGCGGCGAGCCGATCTTCGAGCATCTGGACCTTACCGTGCCCGCGGGCGACTACGTGGCCCTCGTCGGCCCCTCCGGCGTTGGGAAAACGACCCTTTGCAGCCTAATCCCCCGTTTCTATGACGTGGCGGGCGGGCGTATTGAGATCGACGGCACGGATATCAGAGCGCTCGCCATCAAGAGCCTGCGCGGCAAGATCGGCATCGTCCAGCAGGACGTTTACCTTTTTGCCGACACAGTCATGAACAACATCCGTTACGGCAGGCCGGACGCCTCCGACGCGGATGTCATAGAGGCCGCGAAACGGGCGGACGCGCACGCATTCATCATGGCCATGCCGGACGGCTATGAGACCAATATCGGCCAGCGCGGGACGCGGCTTTCCGGCGGCCAGAAGCAGCGGCTCTCTATCGCGCGGGTTTTCCTGAAAAACCCGCCCATCCTCATTTTTGATGAGGCGACGAGCGCTCTGGACAGTGAAAGCGAACGCGTCGTACGGGAATCTCTGGAGGGACTGGCCGAAAACCGCACGACCTTCGTGATCGCCCACAGGCTTTCGACCATCCATAACGCTAAGCGCATCCTGGTGCTGACGCAGGACGGCCTTGCCGAGGAAGGCACACACGCCGCACTGCTGGAAAAAGGCGGCGTTTACGCCGCGCTCTATAAGGCGGCGCTGATTTGATTGTGACAGCGCCGAGCGTATCTATTGCCTCTATCTGATGTCTTCATCTACCGATTCTGCGCCGCATCACCGGGACAGCGCCCGCCTGACCGTCCGGGAGCCCGGCCATATGAATCCGGCCATAAAAGGGGCGGCCCCTCCCGGTTGCGCGGCCGCTTTTGAAAAAACCTATCTCACAAGGAAGGCGGTGAAGCCCTCCGTGACGGTGTAGTTTTCCAGCAGGGCTTCCTGCCACTCTGTAAAGGCCGCGCCGCGGAGCGCGCTGT
>JAISDV010000086.1 GCA_031264545.1 Oscillospiraceae bacterium
CAAAGAAACGAGTTTTTCAGAAAAGGGCAGAAAAATCCTCAGAACCGCAACGGTTCTGAGGAATTTTGGTCGGGGTGACCCGATTTGAACAGGCGATCCCTTGCTCCCAAAGCAAGTGCGATACCAAACTTCGCTACACCCCGATGTATTAAATTTCTTGTTCTGTCTATGGTCAAAACTGTGGTCAAACACAGTTTTTAAAAAGGAGTTTGGTTTTGCAAAACGCTATCAATCGGCGTGTTGCAAGGGCTTTCTAGCTTCGCAGTCTTACAAAGGAAAAATCGGTGTCATGGTCCCAAACCACGCGCGCTGCCAACTGCGCCACACCCCGTTATCCTATTCAATTATACCATGCCGGATACGCCCAGCAAGCACGCGCGCGGCCGGCTGCGCCGTAAGCGGACAGGCGCCTCGGCGTCATGGGAAACTGCGCCGAGATTTTGATATAGTACCATAATTGCATAAATTCCGCAACGGTTTTTTATTGATGTTTCATGTTGCATATGGTATTATCGCAAAAGGAGCGTGAAAAAAACCATGAGAATACGCAAAAAAACCAACCTGCTTCCCCGCATGGCACGCTGCGCCCATGTTCAGATAAAGGACCCCGCCGCCCTCAGGGGCAAATGGCTGGAAACAGTTCGGGGATACCGCAGGCTGTGGCTGGAGATCGGCTGCGGAAAGGGCCGCTTCACCGCGGAAACCGCCGCGCGCAATCCGGACGCGCTGCTCGTTGCGATTGAAAAGGCGCCGGACGCCATGGTCACCGGCATGGAACGGGTCTGCGAGCAGGCAATCGAAAACGTCCGATTCATCGACAGCGACGCGCTCGCGCTTCCCGTCATTTTCGGCGAGGGCGAGGTGGACAGGATATACCTGAATTTCTGCGACCCCTGGCCGAAAAACCGCGACGCCAAGCACAGGCTTATCGCTCCGGGTTTTCTGGCACTCTACGAAAGCATTCTGAGCCCGGCTGGCGTGCTGTATTTCAAAACCGATAATCCGCCCCTGTTCGACTATGCCGTCGAAACCCTTAAGCAGGCGGGCTGGACGCTTTCGGAGCTGACGCGCGACCTGCATGAAAACGGCCCTGCCGGCGTCATGACCGACTATGAAGCAAAATTTTATGAACAGGGCATCAAAATAAGCCGTCTGGCGGCCAGAAAGGCGTTGCGGGGATGAGACTGATATCATGGAATGTCAACGGGCTTCGCGCCGTTGTGAAAAAGGGCTTTGAGGCGCTGTTTTACGGCCTTGAGGCGGATGTCTTCTGCCTTCAGGAGACGAAGCTCCAGGCGGGGCAGCTCGCGCTCACGCTCGGCGGTTATGAGAGCTACTGGAACTACGCGGAAAAGAAGGGCTATTCGGGCACGGCGGTCTTTACAAAAAAAACGCCGCTTTCCGCCGCCTACGGCTTGGGGATACCCGAGCACGACACCGAGGGCCGGGCGCTGACACTCGAATATGAGGACTTTTACCTCGTCTGCGTCTATACGCCCAATGCGCAGGACGGCCTCAGGCGGCTGGATTACCGCCTGAGCTGGGAGGACGCTTTCCGCGCCCATCTGCTGGCCTTGGACGCGCACAAGCCTGTGATCGTCTGCGGCGACCTGAATGTCGCGCATCAGGAGATCGATTTAAAGAATCCGAAAACGAACCGGGGAAATCCCGGCTTCTCGGACGAGGAGCGGGCAAAGTTCTCCGAGCTGCTTGAGTCAGGCTTTACGGACAGCTTCCGTCACCTCTATCCGGAGCTTACGGGAGCCTACAGCTGGTGGAGCTACCGCATGAATGCGCGGGAAAAGGGGATCGGCTGGCGTATCGACTATTTTCTTGTGTCGGACAGGCTGAGGGACAAGATCCAAAAGGCCTTCATCTGCTCCGAAATTTATGGCAGCGACCACTGCCCGGTGGGACTGGATATTATCTTTTAGGACATCAAAATGGTTAAAATAGGAACTGTCGAGATAGACGGGCTGCTTGCGCTCGCGCCTATGGCCGGGGTCTCGGATACCGCCTTCCGGGAGCTGTGCCGGCGCGAGGGCGCGGCGTATACCTGCACCGAAATGGTCAGCGCCAAGGCGCTCGTCTATAACGACGTCAAAACAAAAGGCCTGCTCCGGACCGGGGCGAACGAGCATCCCTGCGCCGCCCAGATCTTCGGCAGCGCGCCGGAGCTCATGGAAGATGCGGCGGGACTTGCCCGCGCGCTGTCCGGCGCGGACGTTATCGACATCAATATGGGCTGCCCGGTGGGTAAAATCGCCGGAAACGGCGACGGCTGCGCGCTGATGCGCGAGCCAGAGAAGGCGCGGAAAATCATTGAGGCCGCCGTGCGCGGAGCGGGCGCTCCCGTGACGGTCAAATTCCGGAAGGGCTGGGATAAGGGCAGCGTCAATGCGGTCGAGTTCGGCAAAATGTGCCAGGAGGCGGGCGCTTCCGCCGTCACCGTTCACGGCCGCACACGCACACAGCTGTACTCCGGCGCGGCGGACTGGGACCTTATCCGCGAGGTCAAGGCGGCTCTGGATATTCCGGTATTTGCCAACGGCGACATTTTCGAACCGGAGGACGCGGTGCGCATCCTCCGCCGCACCGGCTGCGACATGGCGGTGATCGGCCGCGGCGCTTTCTGTAACCCCTGGCTGTTTGCCGGAGCAAACGCCCTTTTGAATGGCGAAACCCCGCCGGCACTTCCGCCGCTTTCCGGGCGTATCGCGGCGGCGGTACGGCAGTTTGAGGCGGCGGCGGTATATAAGGGCGAAAGGGCAGCCTGTCTCGAGGCGAGAAAGCACTTCGCGTGGTATCTGCACGGCGTGCCGCATTCCGGCCGATATAAGGCCATGGCGGTACGTGTCGAAACGCTTGAGGATATTCACAGGCTTGCGCGGCTGATCAGCAAAAATCTGAATTCAGGTTCCGGGGAATTGAGGTGATCCGATGACGCGGGAGGAAGAGCTTATATTGATAGCCGAGACCCAGAACGGCGACAGCGCAGCATTTGAAAGGCTTGTCCTGGAAAACCAGGCGAAGGTCTATAATCTTGCCCTGCGTATGGTCGGAAACGAGGACGACGCCTTCGACATGTCCCAGGAGGCGTTCATAAAGACCTATAACGCGATATCGAATTTTCGCGGCGACAGCCGTTTTTCCGTTTGGCTTTACAGGCTGACGACCAATGTCTGCCTCGATTTTCTGAGAGCCGAGGGCAGAAGACCCCATAGCTCGCTGACTTATGCCGGGGAGGACGAAGAGGAACAGGAGCTCGAGATCCCCGACGAGCGCTTTTCCCCGGAAACACTTTTAGAGAAAAAAGCGCTGCGCGAGACCGTTGCCCAAGGGCTGATGCGCCTTCCCGAGGATTACAGAGCGATATTGCTGCTGCGTGAGATCGACGGACTGAGCTACGATGAGATCGCCGAAGTCCTCTCGCTGGAGTCGGGGACAGTGAAATCCCGTATTTTCCGTGCGCGCAAAAGACTTTGCGCGATTTTGTCGGCGGACGGGAACTTTTCCGAAGACTTCACGTCAAAGAAAACAGAGGAGGTGTGAAGCATGCGTGACTGTGACAAATATATTGAGCTGATCAGTGCTCTGACGGACGGCGAGCTGCCTGAAGATGCGGAGGCCGGGCTTCGCACCCATATTGAGGCCTGCGCCGACTGCAGGCGTGTTTATGACGCGTTCGCCGGTATTTCCGGCGCGCTTTCTCAGGAGCTTGTGCAACCCCCGGAAAGACTGCTCGAAAGCGTAATGCAAAAAATCAGCCTTCAGAAAAAGAAGAAAACGGGCGGGCTGGTTTATTTCAAACGCTTTGCGGCGGCCGCTGCCTGTCTGGCACTTATCCTTTACGGTGCGTCCTATTTTGGCCTGTTCAGCGTGACAAAAACGGCATCCGCCGACAGCTTTGACTATTCCAGCGCTTCCCGCGGGGGATCCCCGGCAGCGGATGTCGTCCCACAGGTGGAACCGCCCGAGCAGATGGAGTCCGGGAACGCCTACAGTGATGTGGCAGGGAACGCAGAGACTGAGCAGATCGAAATCATAAGTCCGCCGCCCGAATCCGATTCTAAGGACGGTACGGTTTTGCAGTTCGGTTTCCCGGTCCGGAGCCTGCCCGCCGTGACAAACGGCGGCGCGGAGGAAAATCGGGAGCCCGCGTTTATCTTCGATGCCGGGGAGCTTCGCGTGTATGAAGGCAAATATTACGCCGCGGAGGGCGAAAATGATCAAAACAAGCTGCTTTTTGCGCTGACGGCTCAGGAAGATCTTGACGCGATGTCTGCGCTTGTCACGGCGATGCCGGACAACACGGTGGCGTATACGCCCGGGGACGGCAATATTTTGCAAAATGATCCGCTCTATTCAATTTTTTTCCCGGCCACTGGGTCAAGAGACGGCGGCGCGGCGGACAAAACCATCTGCATCTGGTTTATCAACAGCGAGATCTGGTGCGTGATCTTCGACGCGGAGACGCAATCCGCCGGACTGAACGGAACAAATCAGAACAGCGCTCAACAGAACGGCTCTTCCGGGAGGATCCTCTACAAGGCCGAGGGCATGCAGGATCAGTTTGAGGCCTATGTCCGGCAGATAACGGAGACGAGGGGGCTTGCGCCGGCCGATGCCGGATAGAAATCGCAAGGTTTCCGGAAAACTCTGAAAAATAGTTTCTATAAAACAAACAGCTCCCGGACCTCGGTTCTTCCGCCGTGTCCGGGAGCTGTCTTTGCTGCGTTTGCGGTCAGCCCTGAGGCGGCGCATCACAGCCGGGCTGGGGCATATCCCTGAGCGCGAGATAGTAATTTGTATAGGTAACGGAGGTATAGGGCAATACCCAGACAGCGACAAAGGGGAATAGCATCAGCAGCGACCAGCCGAGAAAACTGAGGTCGAGCACAAAAAGCTCTCCCTTGCGCCCGCTCATCATTTTGCCGCTCGCCTTGATACACTCATATGCGCTCA
>JAISDV010000047.1 GCA_031264545.1 Oscillospiraceae bacterium
CCGGATAGGCCAGCGCCTCTCCGCCAAGCGTCAGGATAAAGCCGTTGCCGTCCCGCCTGCTCGAACCGAGATTTTGAGGCACGCCGGGATAGCGCGCGGAGGCCTTTTCACAGTAATACGCGAAGAGGTCCTTTTCGGAGCTATAGCGTCTGCCGCCGGCTTTCCCGAACAGCTCCGCGATGAACGCCTCGGCCGTCTTTTCAAGGGCGAGCGCATTTTTGAACGCTTCTTCACGGCAATCCCCGAAGCAAACCGTTCCGTGCCGCGCCATGATCAGGGTCTTCCCGCCGGTCTTTTCCAGCGCCCCGGCCACGTTGGCGCTGAGCTTTTTTGTGCCGGGAAGGCCATATTCGGCCAAAGGAACCGGCTGTCCGTCCGGCGAAAGCCCGCCCGGAATCGCCGCCATATCCAGCACGCTCACCGCTGAGGCCAGCTTCTGGTGCGTGTGGATCACAAACCCGGCGTCGGGGCGCGCGCGGTAAATCAGGGCGTGGACCTTCTTCTCCGAGGAGGGCTTGATCTCGCCCGTATAGGACGCATCCTCCGTTTTACAGCGGACAATATCAGAGGCGCTCAGCCCGTCATAGGCCTTTCCGCTGGGGGTGATGACAAAACCGTCTTCACCGACCCTGCAGCTGACATTTCCCCAGGTCCTGGCGATCAGGCCTTTCTCAACCAGCTCCAGCCCGGCCTCGACCACCTGTTTTTTTGCAGTCAATTCATCCATAGGCGTACTCCTCAGCTGAGAATCTGAACTTGGGCGAATACGCGGTCGAAAGCGTCAAGCGCCTCGTCGATCATCGCCTCGGTATAAGCGGCGCTCGTATAAAGCCGGCTGCCGGCCAGGGTCACAAGGCCCTCCGCCATGTATGCCGCGCCCATATGCTCCATCTCCGTCTTGCGGATCGTGGTCTGCTTCATAACGGCGGGAATCGTCCACGGCTTCATCCAATTGATGGCGAAATGCATGGTTCCGACGGTTTCGAGGTGACAGATAGAGCCCTGGTTAAAGGCGACGAAGGGCAGGCCGCGCTTTTTGATGAGCGCCTGAAGGCCTTTCGTCAGCCTGTCGCCCATCTGTCCGGCAAGCTGCGCGGCATTCGTGCGCTCGATCTCGCAGAGGGTGTAATACCCCGCGGCGCAGCTGAGCGGCGTGGCCGCCAGCGTGCCGCCGATCAGCGCTTTTTTGCTCTTTCCGCCAAGCCCGGCGCAGAGATACTGCATGTATTCCCGCTTTCCGCCAAGCCCGCCGGCTCCGGGATAGCCGCCGGCGACGACCTTGCCGAAAACCGTGAGGTCAGGCTCGACGCCAAAGTAGCCCTGCGCGCCCGCCATGCCCAGCCTGAAAGCGGTTACGACCTCGTCGAATATCATGAGCGCGCCGTATTTGCGGCAAAGCGCCTGTACGCCCTTGTTAAAGTCCTTATCCACAGGGCGCGTTCCGCTTTCCGGCCCGACAGGCTCGACCATGACCGCCGCCGTGCCGCCGCGGAGCTGATTGAGCCTGAGCTTGCTTTCAAGATCGTTGAGATCGTTCGGGAAAAACTCCTGCGTATCCTTGAAAATAAAGTGGGGAACGCCGTGCGCCTGCGTCCACTTTGAGCCGGGAATGCGGATGCCGTAAGCAAGCTGGTCGCTCCAGCCGTGGTAGGCGCCGCCCATCTTGATAATATTTTTCTTTTTCGTGGCAAGGCGCGCGACGCGGATGGCCGCCATGCAGCCCTCTGTTCCCGAGCCGAGCATCCGGAACATTTCGACTGAGGGCAGGGCCTGCGCGATTTTCTCCGCGAGCATGTATTCAAAGGTATGGAAAAGCCCGGTGGAAGGGCCGCAGTCGTTGAGCAGCCCGATAACCTTCTCGCGGACGGCGGGGGGATTGCTTCCGAGCACCGTCGGCCCGCCGGCCTGGAGAAAATCAAAATAGCGGTTGCCGTCCAGATCGTGGAGATAGGCGCCCTCCGCTTTAGCGAACACCAGCGGGAACGGATAATTGAAGGCCAGATTGTGCTGAACACCGCCGGGAATCACCGTCTGAGCCTGACCGATCATCGCCTTTGACTTCACACATTTGGCATCAAAATAGTCCTTTTCGTAACTTTTCAAGGCTGCTCCGCTTATACTGTAAATAGGTTTTTGAATCAGTGCGTCAAGCTCCGCACTGATTTTTGCCGCATCCGGGTATTCGGAAATCGCAAAGCGCATATCCATACGCGTCCCTCCTGATCATTGACTGATATATATGAGTGAGCAACGACTCACTTATATATATCAGTATAGCATATGCGTGATAAATGTCAATAAAAACAGGATAGATACAGTATATTTTGTGATTTTTTGAAATATTCATCTGATTTTTGATATAATTAACACCAAAAAATGAAAAAAGATTTGATTTTTTACAAAGTTCTGATAAAATTGCTATTAGAGTGAGTGACAACTCACCCTTGAGAGGTGACGATCATGACAGAGCTTTTTCAGCGGATCCCCGAGGAGAAGCAGCTGCGCATCCTGCATTCCGCAATCAACGAGTTCGCGGAGTTCGGCTACGAGCATGCGAACACGAACCGGATCGCCAGGGCTGCCGGCATCAGCGTAGGCAGTCTCTTCAAATATTTCGACAGCAAGGAAGATCTCTTCACCTCCACCGTCAAATTCGGCGCGGCAGAGCTGAAGAACGCGCTTCGCTCGCTTGCCGAGGGTCCCGGGGACGAGGATGTTTTCGACAAGGTGGAGCGGGTCCTGCGCACCGTACAGCAGCACTCGAGGCAAAACGTCAGCCTCATTAGGCTTTATAACGAAATGACCGCGCACAGCGCGGCCGCTCTCGTGCTCCAGGAGGTCGACTGGATCGAATCCTTCACGGCGACGCTCTATGCCCAGCTCATCGAAAAGGCCAAAGCCGACGGCGTGGTCCGCCCGGACTGCGACGCGCGGATGTTCGCTTTCCTGCTCGACAATCTTTTTATGTCGCTCCAGTTTTCCTACACCTGCGGCTACTACATGGAGCGCTTCAAGGTCTATGTCAGCAGCGATATTCTGCAGCGGGACGATTTCGTCATCGAACAGACCATGAAATTTATCCGGTCGGCCTTTTCCAGGTGATAATTTTATGAAAATGAAAGACGCGGCCTATGTTTTGGCTTACGACGTGGGTACGACCTCGGTCAAAACCTGCCTTTACAAAATCGATAAAGCGATAACGCTTCTCGCCGGCGCGAGCGGAGCCTATCCCCTGCACGTATTGCCAAACGGCGGGGCCGAGCAGGATCCGGAGAGCTGGTGGCAAGCCATCTGCGGCACGACGAGGCAGACCCTCGCGGAGGCCGGAATCGCGCCCGAAGCCGTATCCGGCCTTTCATTCTGTACGCAGATGCAGGGGCTGGTGCTTGTCGACAAAAACGGGACGCCTGTCCGTCCCGCCATGAGCTATATGGATCAGCGCGCCGCCGCCGAGCTCAAAGCGGGCCTTTCCGGCGGCATCACGCTCGAGGGCTGCAATATATACAAGCTGATCAAATCCCTTGTCATCACAAAAGCGGCGGCGACCAGTGTAAAGGACCCCGTCTGGAAATACAAGTGGGTCGAGAAAAACGAGCCGGAGCGGTTTGCCAGGGTCAGCTACTGGCAGGCTGTCAAGGAAGTCCTCAGCCACCGCTGCAGCGGGCAGGTCGT
>JAISDV010000071.1 GCA_031264545.1 Oscillospiraceae bacterium
GGCCCAGGCAAAACGTATAGTTTACGCCGCTTTCCTCGGCGGTCGAACCAATGTAACGTCCGTTGACATAGACCGCCGCGTCGGCGTAATTCTCCGCCGTGTCCATATAAAGATAGAGCAGCCCGTCCGTAACGGCTTCGACAGTGCATACCAACAATGCGGACTGCCCTTCGGCGCGGACATACCCGCTGTCTCCAAGCTCAAATCCCAGCTCCGTCCAGCTGTAAAAAGCCGGTGAGAACACATCGCCGCCATCGGGATATATGCCGCGGGCCAACGCGTTTTGCCGCTCAAAGGGATTGCCCTCCAGCGGATACGGACGCGACATGAACGCTATCGGCAGAACATAGGAATTCTCAAATACTGAAACGCCGTCTTGGGAAAACAGCAGATCATATCCGGGCATCTCGCCGGCCCGCGACAGGCGGTATTTTACGCCGAACATTGCGTCTGTTACAAGGGTCGAGCCTCTCCCCGAGCTCCAAAACCAGTTCTGCCACATCCCCAGGGATTTTAACAGGCTGTTCGTATTTTGCTTATAGGCGGAGCTGTAATGCGAGATACCGTTGTACCCGAGTGCAATCGGATCGTTAAACGTCCGCTGATAGTCTTTTTCAACACGGTAGAACCCGGTATCCAAACGTGATAGCGCGTTTAAGGCGGGCCGGGTCAGCGCAACAGCGTCAGTCCAGTCGGTGTACTGATGGTAATAGGTGCCGCGGTCAAGAGCGGCGATCAGCGTGTCGGCGTTCAGAAACATGTCACCGCAGAGAAGCAGTGCAAATAAGCCTGTGATGAACCGCTTGCGGGCGGCCCCGCGAACCGCTTGCCGGAGTATCAACAACAGCGAAAAAGCACAGAGAAGCAAAAAGCTGCGGGGCAGCAGGTTGCTGCTGTCCCAAGCGTCCTGGACAGCAAATCCGCCGTCAGTTACCGTAAGCCCGGTTTCAGGGAGTACGAAGCCGATTGCAGAGCCGATCAAGATATACAGGATACACGTCAGCGCTATTCCGGGCAAAATTTCCGAAAGCAGCGTCCGCGTATGGCCGTTGACTGTTTGCGGCGCGCCGCTCAACTTTGCGCTTCGTTTTTTACCGCCGGGCCTTGCTTCGGCCATTTCAGGCCTTATCTCGCCGGCCGCGCGGCAGGCCAGCGCAATTATTGTAAACGAGCCGATGAACGCATACCTGTAAGGAAACCAGTTAGGCAGATGAAACAGATGAAACAGTCCGTTCAGGCTAGGCGCACAGTAGCAAAGCGAGATAATAATCACAAGTCCTCCGGCAGCAAGCCTCTCTCTCAGGGGGATCCGCTTCCGGAAGAAAAAGCAAACGCAGAGCAAAGCGACCGCTGCTCCGCAATAGATCAGGGGCGCCGCATCGTCATAAAAGCGGTCATAGGCGCCGTTTAACAGCTTGACTCCGAGGGAGGCAAGGGATAAGCGGGGAAACGCACGCGCTTCTCCGGCAATCCGTCCACCCTTGAGCGAAAAATATGCCGGAAGCAAAACAGCCGCGCAAAGCCCGCACGACGTCGCGATACAGAGCGCAAATTGGCCGCATTTGCGCGCGGCAAAGCGCAGAGCACCGGGAATATTTGTTTTCAGCGCAAGACGATATACGAACCACAGAGAAAGGAAAAGTATCGCCATATACGCGGTATAGTAGTTGCAGACTATGCACAGCGCCGTCCACCCGATTATTGGCAGGCGGCGGCCGTTTTTTAATAACTGTTCGACGCCAAGCGCCATCAGAGGCAGCAGGGCGACCGTATCGAGCCACATAGGCATCATTGAATAGATCACATTATAGGACATCATCGCATAAGCGGCCGCCAGCCCGGGCATCAGGGCGGCAGGGATATTAAAAACCCGCCGCGCGAATATCGCGAAGGTCAGCCCGCATAAGCCGATTTTTATCAGCACCATAACAAGTATGCCGTCCGGCAGGGCGGATTCCGGAAAGAGCAGCGGGATCAGCGACAAGGGACTGGAAACATAATACGTAAAAAGCCCCCAGAAGTTATTCCCAAGCGCCATTTGCCACGAGAAAAGCGGGCTTGCCTTTCCGGACAGTATATGGCGTAAGCCCTGATAAAAATCGGCGTACTGGCTGTTCATGTCAACAATTAACAGTGATTTCGACCCGAAGGGGTGTATTCCCAAGCGCGCGAAGACCGTCAGCATCAAAAGCAGCGGCACGGCAAAGCACAGCAAATAACTGAGCGCCGGGCACAGGGCGGAGCGTTTTTTAATCATGCGCGGTAACCACAGTCTCTCGCGGCGTATCCGCTGCGGCGGCGCGGGTAAAATCATCGTCGCTTTCACGAATAAAGTACATGGGTCTGTTTTTGATTTCGAGGAACATGCGTGATATATACTGCCCTATGAGAGAGAGGTAGAAAAACTGGGCGCTGCCGATAAAAAGTATTATGCATACCGTAGACGCCCATCCCGACACGGGGTCCCCCCAGATAAGCCTGCGCGCCGCGATAAAGATCAGGAACAGCGCGGAAAGCAGGAACAGCGCCAGCCCAAAGACAGACGCCAGGGCGATCGGCGCTTGGGAGAACGAGAACACGCCGTCCAAAGAATAGCGAAACAGCGTGGTGAATGAAAACTTTGTTTTCCCGTCCGTACGCGGTATATGCTCATATGGCAGCCACTTTGTCTTAAACCCTACCCAGCCGAAGATGCCTTTTGAAAAGCGGCCGGTTTCGGGCATACTGAGGATCGCGTCGACGACCTTGCGGGTCATCAGGCGGAAGTCACGCGCGCCGCTGACCATATTGATTTTTGAGATCTTACGCATCATCCAATAAAACATCCGCGCGAACATTGAACGCAGCAGCGGTTCACCGTCTCGCGACATACGCTTGGCTGCGGCGCAGTCATATCCTTCGGCTTTTATACTGCCGTACATATCGGCCAGCATGTCGGGCGGATCCTGCAGGTCGGCGTCTATCACCGCGACAAGCTGCCCGCGCGCCGTCCGCAGACCGGCGAGCAGGGCGGCTTCCTTGCCGAAATTGCGCGAAAAGGACAGCCATTTGACCCGATCGTCCGTACGGCAGAAATCCTTCAGCATTGCCAGCGTCCGGTCTGTCGAACCGTCGTCAACGAAGATGAATTCAAAACGGCAGTTCAGCATCGCGTCACTGACCCGGCAGATCTCGGCGTAAAAACGCGGCAGCATCTCTTCTTCGTTATAACAGGGGATCACGATAGAAAGCAGCTCCATATATGTCCTCACTCCACAGTTTTTATAACAAGATCATAAGCTTCAAAGCCAAGGATCAAGAACCAGTATACACAGCGGGGAATGCCGGATAAGCGAGACATTTTTTCGCCGGGCAAGGCAAATTTTTGCGGGAATACCTGACGTATTTCAAAAAAATTTAACGCGGAGCGGCGGAACAATGGCCGCTTAGACAGCGTTTCGCGCTGTGTATACTGGTTCTGAGAAACCATATTGAACGCGCGGTTTTGATCAGCTTCATTACGCGGCAAAGTTCTTGACAAAACGTGAAATTATGGCGGCGACCTCGCTCCTTTTCGCGCTGTCTCTCGGACTGAGCAGGCTCCGCGTCCGCCCGGATAAGAGGCCCTGCTGAACGGCCCAGGACATCGCCTGCACCGCATAGTCCGAGACCTTGCCTCTGTCCGTGAAAACGGCGAGCGCCGCGGTATCGCCGGAGCCGTCTGTCAGGCCGTAACGCAGGGCATAGCGGCACAGCAGCACGGCGATCTGCTCGCGGGTTACGGCTGCCATGGGCGAGAACAGGCCGGCTCCCGTGCCGTTGACAAGGCCGTTGAGCGCCCCCCACGCGCTGGGCTGGGCAAACCACGCGCCGTCCGGCACATCGGAAAAGACGTTTTCATAGCCCGCTACGGTTTCCCCGCTCATACGGCTGAGGACGGTCACAAACATCGCGCGGTCCATCAGCGTTTCCGGCGCGAAGCTGCTTTCGGTAACGCCGGTAAAATAGCCGTTCGCGACGCAAAAGTCGATGCTCTTTTCCGCCCAATGCCCAACGGTGTCCGCGAAGCCGGCGGACTTCGTCCCGCTCATGTACGCTTTCATTTCCGGCAGGAAGCGCCCGATGTTCAGAATACCGTATCCGTAAGCGGTATCATAGCCCGCCGTCCCGCCGTCAGTTGACGAGACCCTCAGTATTTCCTGAAAATCCCAGACTGTCGCGGCCGGGGCATATTGCTTGAGCAGGACGGCGGCCGCCGCCGCAAAGGGCGTGGCAAAGCTCGTCCCGCCGCTCACGGTGTAGTCCTTGGGCGTCATGCGGCCGAGACTCACAATATCTTCACCGGGTGCGACAACAAAAACCGAGCTGTTTCTCTGGGAAAAGTCCGAAATAAGCCCGCTCTTTCCGACAGCGCCGACGCCGACGACACAGTCATAGGCCGCCGGATAGTTCAGGGCGGCGCCGCCTTTATTCCCGACCGCCGAGACGACGATCGCCCCCATATCCGAGGCGTGGCGGACGGCGCGTTCCAGGCTGGTCATGTTCAGCTCTCCCCCGAGGCTGAGGTTGATGACGTCGCAGTCAAATTCATCCGCGGCCTTGTATATAGCCTCGATG
>JAISDV010000108.1 GCA_031264545.1 Oscillospiraceae bacterium
ACGCTGTACTTATCGTGACCCATCATTTTTCATCGGCGCACTCGTTATGGAAGAGGACCGCGGCCCTCTTCCATAACGGAACCATTAACCCACGCATTGTTTGCGGAACTATATCCCCAACAACTTTGGTGCTGAGGGTGCTGTATGTTTTCGTGACCAAACACTGTATTTTTTTATTGACAAACACATCCTTCATTATAGGCGGATTTAAGGTTTGGCCATTAAAATAAAAAAACTATAGGTAGATTTTAGGTAGATTTAAGGTTTGACCGTTAAGATATAAAAAAACGAAGGGAGGTCCATTTCGTGAAACCGAGGCACGAGTACAAGCACAGCCTGAACTTCGGCGACTACGTCGTCTTGCGTAACAGGCTGAAACACATGATGAAACGCGACCCGCATACTGACGCGAACGGCGAATACCGCGTCAGAAGCCTGTACTTCGACACGCCGGACGATAAGGCCCTGCGGGAAAAGATAGACGGCGTGGACAACCGTGACAAGTTTCGGATACGCCGATACCTTGGCGATTCGGACTACATCGTCCTCGAAAAGAAGCACAAACGGCACGGACTGTGTGACAAACAGCAGGCGCAGATAAGCGCAAGCGAGGTGGAGGCTCTGTTGGGAGGGGATACAAAATGGCTGTTGGACGATGTCCGTCCCGTGGTCAGGGAATTTTATACGAGGATACGGTCCGAGCGGCTTATGCCTAAGACGATTGTGGATTATATCCGTGAGCCGTTCATCTGCGAGGCGGGTAACGTCCGAATCACCTTTGACCGGGGCATCCACAGCGGGGTTTACACCACGGACTTTTTGGACGACGGCATGCCCACCGTATCGGCGGGCGACGAAATCGTTCTATTGGAGGTAAAGTTTGACGAATTTATCCCGGACCACCTCGTCAGGGCCTTGCAGCTTGACGGACGCAGGGCTTCGGCTTGTTCCAAATACGCGCTGTGCCGTATTTACGGTTAAAACTTCATCTGTTATTTAGGAGGAAAATCACATGACTTTTAATGACATCTTCAAATCCGGCTTTCTGGAGAACATCACAAGCGTAAGCATCTTCGATATGGTTCTCGCCTTGGCACTGGCCTTCGGCTTAGGCGTGTTCATCTTCCTTGTCTACAGGAAGACATTCAAGGGCGTTATGTACTCGTCCAGCTTCGGCGTGACGCTTATCGCCCTGACAATGATTTCCACACTCGTCATTCTGGCGGTAACCAGTAACGTGGTGCTGTCGCTCGGTATGGTCGGCGCGTTATCCATCGTGCGTTTCAGGACGGCAATCAAAGAGCCGCTCGACATCGCATTCCTGTTCTGGTCAATCGCCGTAGGCATCGTACTCGCGGCGGGAATGATACCGCTCGCCGTATTCGGCAGCGTCGTTATCGGCATTATGCTGATCGTGTTCGTAAATAAGAAATCCCACGACAATCCGTACATCGTGGTGATTCACTGCAAGGGGCGGGATTCGGAAGACAAGGTTCTGGCTACGCTGAAAACGCATGTGCAGAAATGCGTCGTTAAGAGCAAAACAGTATCCGCAGATGCGATCGAGCTGCATTATGAGGTGCGCCTGAAATCTGAGGACACATCCTTAGTAAACGCGCTGTCGGCAATATCCGGTGTATCGAACGCTGTTCTTGTAAGCTATAACGGAGATTATATGGGGTGATGAAATGACAAAGTCTAAGTACACAAGCGCGGTTTGCATCGCTGTCGTAATAGCCATGCTGGTTGTGACCTGCGCGTTCATGAGCGGCGCATCACTCGGCATCATTGCCGTACACAACGATCCCGCTTATGTACAGCGGCTTTTCAGCACCGATAGGGTTCATACCGTTGACATAGTCGTTTCTCAGTCCGACTGGGACGAAATGCTGGCAAACGCACAAGCGGAAGAATACATTAAAGCGTCTGTCGTGATAGATGGGGAATCCGTAAAGGGCGTGGGGCTGCGCCCGAAAGGCAACTCGTCGCTGTCCACCATCGCGCAGTCGGATTCCGACAGATACAGCTTTAAAATAGAGTTTGACCATTACGTTTCCGGCGGGAGCTACTACGGGCTGGACAAGCTCGTCCTGAACAACATCGCGCAGGATAACACTTATATGAAGGACTATGTCACCTATCAAATGATGAACGTGATGGGTGCTGACGCGCCGCTGACAAGCTTTATCTGGGTAACGGTCAACGGCGAGGACTGGGGCCTGTACCTTGCCGCCGAGGGGATTGAGGAGTCGTTTGCGCAGCGCGTCTACGGCAACGACTACGGCAAAATTTACAAGCCTGACACAACGGACTTAAATGACCGCGATAACTGGGACGGCGGTGACGCCGGCGGCAATGGCGCTATGCCCGGCTTTAGCGGCGGCGAAATGCCGAATTTTGAGGACATGCCAAACTTTGAGGGCGGCGAAATGCCAGATTGGAGCAACGGCGAGCGGCCGCAGGGCGGTAGGCCCGACTTCAATAACGGCGAAATGCCTGACTGGGGCAATGGTGAGCTGCCGCAGGACGGTATGCCTGACTTTGGCAACAGCGAAATACCCGGGAGCGATACGCCCTCAATCGAAGGTACTCAAACGCCGGAATCCGGGGATACGGCGCGGAGCGGACGCGCACAGAGGGGCGGCGGTTTTGGAGGGATGTTCGGCGGCGGCAGCAGCGCGGTAACGCTCAAGTATATCGACGACGACCCTGACAGTTATTCGGCCATCTTTGACAACGCCAAGTTCAAGGTCAGCGAAGCGGACAAAACCCGCCTGATTAAAGCACTGAAACGACTTTCTGAGGGCGAAAACATCGCGGAAGTCGTCAACACGGAAGAGCTTATGCGTTACTTCGCAGTTCACAATTTTGTCCTGAACTCGGATAGCTATACGGGAAGCATGATTCACAATTATTATCTCTACGAGGAAGACGGCCGGCTGTCGATGATCGCGTGGGACTATAATCTCGCGTTCGGCGGCATGGGGATGATGGGTGGTTTCGGCGGCGGTATGGGCGGTTTCGGCAATAACGGCGGCACAGCTCAAACCGATACGGCTGCCGCACTGGTGAATTATCCGATTGATTCGCCTATGCTCTCAGGTGAAATTTCTGACAGACCGATGATAGCCTGGATATTCGAAAACGAAGAATACCTTGATCGCTACCACGAAATACTGTCGGAGTATATGGCGTATTTCGACAGCGGCGCGTTTGCGGAGATGTACGATAAAGCCATCGCGCTTATCTCTCCTTATATGGAGAAGGACCCGACCGCGTTTTGCACCTATGAGGCATTTCAGACGGGGCAGTCGGAGCTTCGTGAGTTTTGCCTGCTCCGTGCCGAAAGTATTAAAGGGCAGCTTGACGGCACAATCGCCTCCACGAGCGAAGGTCAAACCGAGACTGCTAACGCGAACTTCACAGACGCTTCCTCGGTGGATATGGAAAGTATGGGCTCAAGCGCTATGGGCTTCGGAATGGCCCGCGGCGGCAACCGGCCGGGCAATTTGGGCGGCGGCACAAACGGGACGGATGCGACAGACACGAGCGAAACCGAGCCTGGTCCGCGTGAAGCCCGGGCGCAGCAACCGACCGGTTCCGCCTGACATGACGGCAATCTCAGGAACGGCTTGCTTTCAAGCGGTTCCTGCTTTCTTTCGCGGCATTTGTTTTTATCAATATCGAGCGCCATGTTCTCTGACTGTCCAAATGGGCGCACGGTTATTTCGCAAAGCCTTTGTTCGGAACGAAATATTATGTATTAAGTACATTTAGTAAGCATTATGCGGGCTCTTTTAATATAATAATTTTTCAAATAAGAGCGGTCTGTTGAAGGCATACGGAAGGGATTACCGGAGAGAATGGGTAGGACCGGCGGTATGTCACAAAACGGCTTGTAGGGGCGTGTGCTTGCTGTGAAAGAGGATCAACTGTTGTCGATGAAGGCCTTTTCAGATTTTACAGGCATCAGTCAGTCGACGCTGCGGTATTATGATAAAATCGGCCTGTTCTGTCCGGTGCTGCGCAAAGAAAACAATTACCGTTATTATTCGCCCCAGCAGATCATCACCGTAAAGGTCATTCAGGTCCTGTCCGGCTTAGGCGTTCCTTTAAAGCAGATCAGCGAGGTGGAAAAGGCGCGGCAGCCGGACACCATTCAGGAGATTCTGACGGGACAGGAAAGCCTCCTGAACGCTCAGATCAGGCATATCCGGGAGTCCTATGCGATCATCCATACCTTCCGGCGCCTCATCCAGGCCGGATGCGCCGCCAATGAATCCGAAATAACCGATTGCTTTATGGAAGAGCAGCCGATCGTGATGGGTCAGGTCAACCGCTTTGAGAACAACGCGCTTTTTTACGAGCCCTTTATCCGGTTCTGCACGCAGGCGCCGGAATTGCGGATCAACCTCGCTTACCCCATCGGCGGATATTTTGAAAGCATGGACGCTTTTCTGGCGGAGCCCGCACAGCCGACGCGTTTTTTTTCCCTGGACCCGAACGGACAGCATCAGAAGGCCGGCGGCCGTTATTTGGTCGGATATACCCGCGGGTATTACGGCGAAATGAACGATCTGCCGGGAAGGCTCACCGCATATGCGCAAACGCATAAACTGCGCTTTAACGGGCCGCTCTATGTCATTTATCTGCACGACGAGGTCAGTATTAAAGATCCTGACGCTTACCTTGCGCAGGTGTCCGTTTCAGTCGTGCCCGAGAGACCGCGCGCCGCGCGCATGAATGGCCGCGTGTGAGAAGGACGGCGGTGCGCATGGCATGGCAAGCGCAGGCCGCCGGCCGGGTATGCCGCGGCACTGCGCTTATCGGTGCGAAAGCCCCGGACGACCGCCGGCCGGACATCTTCGCCGGCGCCGGGCCCTTATTGCTGCTGCGATGCCGGTACCAGAGCCTGCGCATATTCGAGGCCGAGGCCATATGCGCCGCCGTGCTCCCCGATGATGGTCATC
The DNA here is from genome assembly GCA_031264545.1 of Oscillospiraceae bacterium. Lineage (GTDB taxonomy): Bacteria > Bacillota > Clostridia > Oscillospirales > Oscillospiraceae > UBA2658. Next base: position 4,971 of record JAISDV010000108.1, read on the forward strand.
ACGGCCTGGTAGGTATCCTTGTTGGCCCAGTCACGCTGCAGCTCCAGCAGCGCGGCCTGCCAGGTCAGGGGCTTAACTCCGGCCTGGATCATCCGCTGAAGCGCGATTTGATGCGCTGCCCGGCTGCTGCCGCCGCACGCGTCCGCCACGACGTAAATCTCATAACCGTCCTCCATGGCGCTCAGTGCGGGGAGCGTGACGCAAACCTCTGTCCAAAGACCGGAGAGCAGCAGCTTTTTGCGTGCGGTCCGCTCAACGGACTTACGGAAATTTGCATCCTCCCAGGCGTTGAGCGTCGTGCGGTCGACAGGTACGACGTCGGGGAAAACGGCCTGCACCCTGCCGGCCAGCGGACCGGAAAATGTCTGCGCCTCGACGGTGGAGAGGATGATCGGGATATTGAATGCCCGCGCCGTTTTGGCCAGCCCCGTTACGGCGTTTAATATCGCGTTCCTGGAAGCACCCTCGACTCCGAAGAACATCTGGGGCTCCTGGTCGATCAGGCAGACGGCAACCTGGCTCGGATCAAGAAGGGAATTTTGGTATGCGCGCATATAACACAAGGACCTCCTTTTTTTAGGACCGATATTCATAGCGAGGAATGCCGGACAGGTGGCCGTTTTGTGCCGGATAAGGCCAATTTTTTCGGGCATATTTTGTATATCCCGAGAAAATTTAACGCGGAGCGGCGGGAAAACGGCCGCTCAGACGGCGTTTTCTGCTATGAATTCAGGTTTTCAGTTATTATTCTCCGGAAAGCCTTTCGTTATGCGGCGGAGCCGTCGATAGCTGAGCGGTCCGGTCATTGAGAACAAAAAGCAGCCGGTTCAGAGCGGGTTTCAACCGGACACCCGACAATAAGCTATAATAAAAAACGCCATGCGGCGCGACCCGCGCCGCGGCATTAAATCCAAGCGCGTGCGCACAGAGTGCACACATGCGCGTAAAAAATAGTTTCTGTGAAACTATTTTTAATAGCTTGCCTGCGGCAAGCTATTAAAAAACTGCCATGCGGCGGGATTTGCCTAAATCATGGCTGTCTATTCCGTAAGCTGTGGAAGCGTTATCATTAAGTAATATACTTCCGCGGCCGTCACGTACAGGCCCAGCATTTCGGCGCTGGTGTTAAGTATGGCTTTTAACTGCTGAAACAGGCCGCCGTCACGCTCAATAGCCGTATAGCCGTCCAGCGGCATGGGAATGGGCTCGGCGGTTGAAATCCTTTCGAACATGGTAGCGCAGTGGATATAAATACGGACAACCAAGTCAAGCGGGAGCGGCATCTGATAGAGTTGGATGACTTTTTCTATAATATGCCGCGCGCCCTTAGCCACCTTTTTAACATCCAGTGACGGGGCAAAATAATGCAAGTGCTCCTGGACATAATTCAGCTGCACATCC
>JAISDV010000124.1 GCA_031264545.1 Oscillospiraceae bacterium
GCGTCGGCGCAGGCGAAACGTATCTCGAGAACGTCGAGGTAACGGGCGGTGTTTATGTCGAAGGTGGCGGTGAGGACAGCGTTTATTTCAATAACTGTACGATCAGGGAGCTTGTTATCACGAAGACCCGGGTGCACGTCGCGCTGGAAAACGGCAGTGTGATCGAATTTGCCCTGAGCCTGACAGGCGGCAACATCCTTGAAATAGGCGGCAGCACCGCAATCGGTACGCTCACGATCGTCGGTGAGGGCGTAACGGTCCTGATGACCGATAACGCTTCGGTCCGGACCTTTAACGCTGACGCGGGAGATACCGTTGTGGAGATGGCGGCAGGGACCGGTATTGTCACGGCCAACCTCAACGGGCAAACGACCGTCTCGGGAAGCGGTACGATCCGGGAAGCCAATATTGGCGTCAACGGCTGTGAAATAGAGAAAAAGCCGGAAACGCTGCGGATACAGGCAGATATAACCGCTACGGTAGGCGGAGAGCGCGTATCCGCAGCGCCGTCACCCGGCGGAAGCACAGGCGGCGGCTGGGATACGGCCCCGGCGTTTTCAAGCCACTCGGCTCCAAATAAGCCAAACACCCCCTACGGGACCGCGTTTTTCGAACTCAGCTTACCGGAGACTGTGACGCTCTACGCGACGAACGGCGAAAGCTGCACGGCCGGCGTCGAGTGGGATGAAAGCGCGTATACGCCTACACAGGCGGGCGCGCAGCTGATTACCGGAACCGTAGCAGGAACGGGTCTGCCCGCCTGGGCGCCCTCGGCAATAAGTATCACGGTGACGGTGCTGGAGCAGCCCGCGGCGGCCGTCCTGGTTATAAAGGGCGAAACCGACCAGGCCGAGCCTCCCACCGAGATCATCAAGGGCAGCTCAAAGCTGTATACCGACCTGATCGAGGACCGGGACGGCACAAAAATGACAGGACAGACGGTCACCTGGCGTATCGAGCCGGAGGTTGCCGGCGTCCATGTCACGGAGAACGGCGGCGTAGTGACCGTCGACGCGGATTGTACGGCGACCGCCTTCACACTCAGGGCGCTGTGCGGCGAGGCGACAGCTGTTCATACCGTTGAAATCAAGGCGCCGACCGCCGAAAAGGCCCCGCAGGTGACCGATTTGACGCTTCTCAGCCTGGAGCACAGCGGGGAAAACACGAGCCTGGGCTATGATCTGTACGTCAATTGGATGACGCCAGACGCGCTGCCCTATCCGGTAAGATACCTGTTTGAGATCGTCGACGATCAGGGTAACGTTATGGGTGGAATAGGGTCGTATGAGCAGGACCCGGCCGATCCACGGAATCTGGGCCTCTTGTGGAATTGGAACATCATGGATATTATTCCGCCTGAAAGCGGAAGCTACCGGCTGCGCGTTATAACACAGGCGGTCCACGATCCGGCGCTTAACAGTGACCCGGTATACGGTTCGCAGACCCTCGACGTGACATACACGATGGATGAGAGACCGAGATTTTCTCATTTAGCATACCTTGGCGCGGAGGGAGATATGATGCGCTTCGGACTCGTGCTGGAAGATGGGGTAGAACCGTTGAAGGAAGACGAGCACTACTATATTGCCTTTGATTACGGCACAGGCTGGATGGATCATTTCGTTGAGCGTCCGAGCTCCTGGGGACCGGATGCCTTGGAAATTCGTATTACCGTTGATCCCGCCAGAGGCGGCGGCAATGTCGCTGCAGAGCGGTGCTCCGCCCGCGTTTACCGGTTTTACCCGATCATTTTCAGCGGTGAAACGGTCTCAATAACCCTATCCCGGGCGCTGGATCTGCACGTTATGGTAAATTGAATGCGGAACGGCGGAAAATGACCGCTTAGACGGCGTTTCGCGCTGTGAATTCAGATCCTTATATTTTCGGAGGAACGGACATGGCATTTTGCACCGAATGCGGGCATGAACTGCCCGAGGCCGCACTATTCTGCCCCGGTTGCGGGACCGCTCTGATGCCGGCGCCCGGCGGCGCCGCCGACGCGGCCAATGGGGATATTCAGGCTGCGGAAGGCGCCGGGGATACTGCCGGAGCTGCGCCGGATAATACCCGGGCGGAGCAGCCGTACCCTTGGAGCGGCACCGAGCCCGCGGTCTCCGCTTACGGCTATCCGCCCTGCCCCGGCGCGCCGACTGTCCCTCTCAGGTCTCAAAAAAAGACGGGGCTGATCATCGGCGCCGTATCCTTTGCCGTAATCCTGCTTGCTGCGGCGCTTCTGCTGCTTTTCAGCCCCGGTTCCCGCGTCGGATACTGGGAAAGCGTCGGGGTTGACACAGGAGACGGCGTCATATCCGACCGTTATTACGGCATAAGCGTTACCGGCGCGCTGAGGATACAGCTCAACGGGGATAAATCCGCCTATCTCTTCTCGCCGACAAGCGAAAGCATCACGGAGGGCACCTGGAACGAATCGGGAAACAAAATATGGATATCGACCCCGAACAACAGCTTCTTTCTCGAATATAAAAACAAGCAGCTGCTCCTGCGCGAAGCCGGGGAAATATATTACTTTGACAAAATCTCGGGGCATGATATCAACCATCCCACCGTTGCGCGGGACGCCTTCAATAATGGGGACGGCGGCCCCTTGCCGGACGCGAACAATTCAGGTCGCGGCTATGTCGCCCGGGGCGACTATCACATTGCGGTAACCGGCGCCGAGCGCTTCACCGATATTGACGGCGAGGACGCAGTCCGTATTTATTTTGAGTTTACGAACGCTTCCGGCTATTCCCTGTCCGCCTGGAGCGCTCTGGATTACTGTGCCTTACAGGGCGGGGATTATCTTGAAGAGAATGCCTCTTACGACAGCGACGCGGCGTATAACCTTTCCAGGAATATCCGTCCCGGCATTACGATCCAATGCGCGGCCGAATTCAAATATGATCCTTACGGCGGCAGCGTCAATTTCAGCATAAGCGGCTATGAGGACGGCGAGCGCGGCGGTCTTGTTACCGCGTCTTACCTGCCCGGCGGCTTTCCGGGCGCGCCCGCCCCGTATGTGATCGCTCCGGTGCGCGATCCGCAATGGACGCTGAACGTGCCCGAGGCAGGATTTTTGGACGGTTTCCATGTCGAAGTCGGCGACGCGGAGCTGATCGAGGATTACAGCGGCGCGCCCGCGATCAGGGTGTTCTATATTTTCACAAACGGCGGCGACTACAGCACCAGCCTGGATAACGAGCTTTACCTCTATACCTATCAGGACGGAATTGAACTCGATTACACCTATGCCGCCGAGGATTCCGATACCGACCTGGCTTTCTATGAGGAGATTGCGCCCGGAGAAACCGTCACAATCTCCAGTATATTCAGGCTCAGAAATGAGACCTCGCCGGTCGAGGCCGAAGTCGAAGCCTATTCGGACTACAGGTCCGTAGGCCAGACCTACGGGATAGACTGACGCCGGTGCTCCGTCCTGCCCGAAAGGGCAGGGCCGCGAAGCATACATGGCAACACCCGCGCTCTGAGCCTTTCAGAGCCGCGGGTGTTCCTGCGTTAGGTATCCGTCTGTCAGGCCGCAGAAAAAGCTGTCCGGCATCTTTTCTCATGGCAGGACAGCCGCGACGGCTTCGCGGATGTTCTTCACGGAAATCAGCGCAAGACCGTCCGGCGCTTTTATCCCGCCTCTGACGTGGGCGGGGATCACACAGCGGGTAAAGCCGAGGCGGGCGATCTCCGCAAGGCGCTGATCCAGGGCGCTGACGCTGCGGATCTCGCCGGTGAGCCCGACCTCGCCTACGGCGGCAAGCTCGGTCCCGATCGGCTTGTCCCTGTAGCTCGAGGCGATGGCCAGCACCGTCGCCAGGTCCGCCGCCGGCTCAGAGAGCGCAAGCCCGCCGATAACGTTGATATAAGCGTCACAGCCGCCGACGGCCAGCCCGCCGCGCTTTTCGATCACCGCAAGCAGCAGGACCGCGCGGTTATAGTCGACGCCATTGGCGTTCCGCCGCGCGCCGGAAAAGCCGCTGGGCGCGACAAGCGCCTGAATTTCGGCCAATATCGGGCGGGAGCCCTCCATAACGCAGGTCACACAGGTTCCCGGGCTGCCCACGGGCCTGCCGGAGAGCAGCGTTTCGGAGGGATTCCGGACCTCTTTCAGGCCCTCGTCCCCCATCTCGAACATGCCGATCTCGTTCGTCGAGCCGAAGCGGTTTTTCGCCGCTCTCAGCACGCGGCAGGAAA
>JAISDV010000210.1 GCA_031264545.1 Oscillospiraceae bacterium
TCGCAGCTTGTCGGCCTCTGCCTGCCTTGCGCCGAACAGTTTGGTCAGATGCTCCGCTTTAAGTATCACAGTGCTTTCATTCGTCACGGGTATCACGCTCTTTTCTGAACATCCCCTGAGTCAGCCTGTCCATGATGATCGCCACAATAACGATGGATATGCCGGCTGCGAAGCCTCTGCCGCTTTCAAGCCGGTTGATGCCGGTGATGACCTCTGCGCCAAGTCCGGTCGCCCCGATCATGGAGCAGGTCACAACCATGGAAATAGCCATCATGATGGTCTGGTTGATGCCGGTCATAATGGTCGGCATTGCCTGGGGTATCTGCACCTTGAACAGCGCCTGCGCCCTGGTCGCGCCGAAGGCTTTCGCTGCCTCGACCACCTCCGTGTCCACCTGGCGGATGCCGAGACTTGTCAGGCGGATGACCGGGGGCACAGCGTAGATCGTCGTCGCGATGACGGCCGGCACGTTGCCGAGACCCAGAAGCATCGCGGCGGGGATCAGGTAAACGAAGCTCGGCATGGTCTGCATGGTGTCGAGTATCGGCCTGATGATCGTGTTCGCTTTGTCGCCCGAGGAGATCAGGACGCCGATGGGCAGGCCCAGAAGCAGGGAGATCAGCACCGAGGTGATGACGATCGCCAGCGTCTGGTACATCAGCGCCCAAAGGCCGATTACGCCTACGAAAGCCAGCAGCGCGGTGTAAAGGAGGGCGCGCCCAAGTTTTTTTGTCGTCCTGAGCGAGACGATGAACACGCCGGCCAGCAGCAGCCACCAGGGGATGAGGTTCACCGCGGCCGCCACACCGTTGAGGAAGCCGCCCAGCCCTCGGCTGAGACCGTCAAAGAAGCTGTTCCAGTTGACGAGCATATACTTGATCGCCGAATCGATGGGCGTTTTGATATTCAGGTAAAGCGCGTCCGGAAAGTCGAATAGCCAAGCCGGCATGAGATCACTTCCAATCCTATGAGATTGCCTCGCGCACCAAATCGGCCTTTTCGGCGGAGAGCCAACCGGTCAGCAGCTCGTCGTGCTGCCGGAGAAACCAGCTCGCGGTCTCTCTGTAGCTTGCGCCGGTCTCATTGAGGTGCGCGAGCGCCTCTGAGGTCAGGCCGCTCGAGGTTTTGTACTTGCTGAGAAATTCACAGAACTCCGGGTTCCCGGCATAAAAGTCCGGATTGGCGACGATGGTGATGCGAATGGATGGAAACGCGCATGCACCCGTACTGTAAAGCGCCTCCGCATACGGCGCGTCTTCAAGCAGCACGAGATCGTATTTCCCGGTTATCCAGGTCGGCTCCCAATAATAGGCCAGGACCGGCTCTCCCTTTTCATAGGCGCTCGAGATGGCCGCCGAAAGCGCCGCGTCGGAACCGGGATCCATATAGTTATAAAGCGCGTCGAGGCCGTAAAACTTGACCTTAGCGCGAATGACCGCATCGACCTCCCAACCGGAGATGGCACCGTAGATACGGCCCTTTGACGCGTCGTTTGGGTCCTTGAACACATCTTTATAATTCTTCAGATCGGCGACCGTCCTCAAATCCGGCGCCGCAGGCGCGATGCTCCGCTCGGAGTCGCCTTCAATCACGTATCTGGGTACGTATAAGCCCTGAATATTGTCGTCAAAGTTGACGCCCAGCTCTTTTAACGAACCGGAAGCAAGATCCTCCTCATAGGTGGCGATATTATCCGTCCACATTTCCATAAAAACATCGATATCGCCTGTTTTCAGCGCGCCGTAGGTCACTGCCGTGGAGCCGGATATTTCATCCGTCTCGAGCTCGAAGGCGCTCTCGGCGACAAGCGCCGCGACGGCACTATGGAACCGCATGCTGTCCCAGCCGGCGTCACCGAAGGTAAGCTTTCCCAAGGCGCCCTTCTCCTGCGTCCCGCAGGCGCTCAGGCCGGCGACCGCGGACAGGCAAACGAAAAAAGCCAACAGTCTCTTTTTCATAGTCAACCTCCAAAAACAGAATAAGTCAGGCTGCGGCCGCCGGGCGGAGCCCCGCCAAAGGCTCCGGCTCGGCGCCGAGCGCCGCCAAGTTAATAATACTGCAAAAGTTGTCGGTTGTCAAGGAACAGACTTCCCGTTTTTTCCCATCCTGCCGAAAGCTCTGCATTTTATAATTGACTTTTTTGAAAAATGCGATAATTTATATATAGGCTTTTATAGAAAGACAAGAAGGATCGGGCGGAAAAAAATGAATAACTTCGTGCAGACAACAACGGCAAGATATTTGAAGATCGCCCTCGATATTGCGGCGAGAATCGTTTCCGGCGACCTCCCCGAGGGCGAAAGGCTCAAGGGGCGCTCCATCCTTTCAACCGAGTACAGCGTTTCTCCGGAGACGATCAGGCGTTCTATGTCGCTGCTGTCCGACAAGGACGTCGTGCGTATCAACGCAGGCAGCGGTATCATTGTGCTGTCGAAAAACAAGGCGGTTGAGTTTGTCAAGAGCTTTAAGGACGACGAGGCCATAACCCGTATGAATTCAGCCCTCATGCAGATGCTCGAGAAAAGGCGGGCGCTCGACGAGACGATCGACGAGACGACCAAGCGGATCATCAGCCTGTACAAGTTCCGGCGGACGGATTTCATCACGCCGGTCGAGGTCGATATCCCGGAAGATTCGCATATCATTGATAAAAGCATAGGGGAGCTTCAAATCTGGCACAATACCGGCGCAACCATCATCGGAATCGTCCGCGTCAGCAGTGTTTTGATCTCTCCCGGGCCGTATTTCGCGTTTTCACCCGGAGACAAGGTGCTGATTGTCGGAGATGAAAACGTCATCGCGCGTTTTAACGCCTTCGTCATTGGCGGTTCCGCGGAAAAGGATGCCTGAATCCGTCCGCGCGGGTATCGTTTCAACCCGGACAAATCAATAGCATCAAACATGCAAAGCAGCTGTGCCTGCAGACGATGAACCCGCAGGTGCGGCGCAAAAGCTCCGAAAAGAGCCT
>JAISDV010000211.1 GCA_031264545.1 Oscillospiraceae bacterium
TTCGAGAAAAACCGGGAAGGGCGTGCCCTCGCGCGCCTCGGCGATCGTCAGCAGCAGGGTCGTCGGTATCAATTCCGGGTTAAACGCGGTCAGCGCGATAAAAACAGCCGGCGCGAATACGGTGATAAAATACGCGATGAAGCGCAATATCCGAATCAGGCTGGCGTATAAGGGGCGCGTATAATAATCCTCCGCGGCCTGGAAGCTCTCGAGGAACAGCATGGGCGCCGTCAGCACGAACGGGGTCCCGTCCACCACGACGGCGACGCGCCCCTCCAGAACCCGCGCCGCGACCGTATCCGGCTTTTCGCTGTACCCGACCGTACAAAACGGCGAAAACGGGGCGTCTTCGATATATTCCTCGATATACCCCGACTCCAGGATCGAATCCACATCAAGCGCGCGGATGCGTTTTCTCACGGTATCCACGACGTCCGGCCTCGCCACGCCGTGCAGGTACATCAGGCATACGCCGGTTTGGGTCTTGCGCCCGACCGTCATACGCTCCGCGCGCAGTTGCCCGCTGCGGATCTTGCGCCGGATCAGCGCGGTGTTTGTCCGCAGATTTTCAGTGAAGCCCTCACGGGGACCGCGAACGACCGTTTCGGACAGGGGCTCGGTCACATTGCGTTTTTCCCAGCCCTTGCAGTCGATCAAAAGGCCGCCGGCGCAGCCGTCCACGAGCAGCGCCGTATCACCGGCCAGACAGCCCGACAAAAGCGCCTCCGTTGTTTGAACCGTTTCAATATTACCGGCGCAAAGGACCTGCCGGTGCAGAACAGGCAGCAGGTCCCGGCCGGCCGGCAAACACTTCTCCTCCGGCTGCCAGGCGGCCAGCGGACGCAGGATCGCCTCGGTCAGGGCGGAATTGTCGGTAAGTCCGTCGATGAATATCAGTGCGCCCGTATACGCGCCGTTTGTCCCGAACCTGAAAGAACGCACTCTAAAGTCCTCGCTGCCGTTCAGGGCGGATTCCAGCGCCGCCAAATTCTTCCGAAGCCGCCGTCCGAGCTCAGCCGGAGCTTCGGCGTCTTTTTTTTCGGCGCCGCCGTCTCCCTCGGCCTTTTTACACGAAAAATACCGTATTTTTCGTATGAAAAATTCCAAAGCCAATATCTTCAGCTTCTTTCCCGCAGTATTGCTTTTAGTCTGACCCTTTTGTTAAAAAATATGCGGACCGGCCGCGCCCGCTCCTGCGCTCTGCCGCGGGCGCAAAAAATACCTTTTGCGGACGCAAAACGAGGGGATGTTTGCGAAACAAAAACCGTATATGCTGTGATACAAAGCACAGAAGCCTTGCAGTCAGTTGTGGGATACCGTTTTCGGAAAGGAGAAGAGCATGGCAAAAGAAGGAAAGAATTACCCGTTTCGCGAGCTGATCAATATTCCGGTCGACATCAATGCCGACAAGACTTACAATATCATCCTGATTGAGCACGACCGGCGGAACGCGGCCGGACAAACGCTGAATGCCATATATCCCGCGTACGTGCCGGCGGATAACGCGCGCGCGGCCCTGGCGGCGGAGACCGGGGTATCAGGGGAAAGAGACGGCCTTGGCGTGCTGCGGATGCCGCGGGAGGAGATGCCGCCGCTTTCACCGCGGGAGAACATATTCAATATCTGCCTCATGCTGGGGATCCCTCCGCATACGCGCGGCTCTCTGTTCCTGCGGGAATCCATCATGGAGGTCATTAAAAACCGGGACGTCATACACGATATGGTAAAAACACTCTACCCCACGGTGGCCAGGAAGTTCGACACCTCGCCCAGCAGGGTCGAACGCGCCATACGGCATGCCATTGAAACGGCCTGGGCGCGCGGGAAAATAGAAAACGTCAATGTCCTGTTCGGGCACGCGATTTACGGCAAGGCGGACAAGCCCACAAACGGGGAGCTTATCGCCCTGATCGCCGACCGGCTGCTGATACAAAACGGACCTGAGCAGGCCTGAGGAGAACGCGCCGCAAACGTCCGGCCTTACCGAAAGCATCTCTTCGATGTTTGGTCACTTTCAGCAAAATCGGGAACAAAAAAAGCGCCATTAAGGCGCTGTCATATGACATTTTTATATTCATGATTTATAAATAACGCAGGCTATGCCGCGAATCCGCCATTTTTCGGTCAGCGCCCGTGAATGGGGACACCGCCGCGCAGTTTTTGCGCGCCTTTATGTTATGAATAGGTGGAATGTGATGAAACAGAACAGAGTCCTGGCCTTATGCTACCGCATCGCGGCTTGTCTGCTGTGTCTCGCGGGCATTCTGGATACATTGGGCGTTTTTGAGGGCAGATTCGCGCCGGGTATCCTTTTATACTACACAACGGAAAGCAATCTTTTTGTTCTCGCCGTGCTTGCGGCGCTGCTCGTTAAAACCGCGCTTGACATCAGACGCGGCGGCCGCGCCGGCAGCACAAGCTACTGTGAGCGGATCTCGGCGGCCGCGGCCGTGGCCATCAGCGTAACGATGCTGGTTTTCTGGGCGCTGCTCGCGCCCGGCATCCCATGGTCGTGGCTGTCCTCATTCAGCAACCTGCAGGTTCATACGTTTACGCCGCTGCTTATGATTTTTGACTTCCTGTTTTTCGCCGAGCCCGGCAAAATAACGAACCGTGACCCGTGGCTGTGCGCCCTGATCCCGGCTGCGTATTTCATCCAATCGACGTCGCTCGGCCTGCTGGGCTTCACCTATACCGAATTTTCAGGGCAGCCCACGCGCTTTCCCTATTTCTTTCTGGACTTCGATCAAATCGGGGCAAACGTATTTGTTTACGGCATCGGCATCGCCGCGCTGTTCGTCGGGTTAAGCTGCCTGCTGCGCTGGATCGACCGGCGGCGCGCCGGGCTGCTGCCCGGGAAAACAGCCGGGGACGCGCGCTGAGGGGTGCAACCAGAACCCCGGTATCCGGTATTGGCGTAAAGGGCGGAATCCGATAGGGATTCCGCCCTTTGCTTCAAAAAGAACGCGCATGATATTGCTCTGCCGCTTTTCCTCTGTTCCGCTCCGATCTATTGCGCCACGGCGTCTTTCAGGGCCTTGCCGGCCTTGAAAGCGGGCACTTTTGTCGCGGAGATCACGACGGGCTCGCCGGTCCGGGGATTTTTACCCGTCCTCTCGGCGCGCACACGGACTTCAAAGGTGCCGAATCCGATCAGCTGCACCTTTTCTCCGTTTTTCAACCCGTTGGTGACAGCGGTCAACGCGGCGTTCAGCGCCTTCTCGGAATCTTTTTTGGCCAAGCCGGTCTCCTCGGCGATTGCATTGATCAAATCTGCCTTTGTCATATTAAACTCCTCCAATTCGTTTCTGTAAAAATGGGATTATGCGGACATTATTTTACTGTTTTTATGCCTGTGAATGAGCGGGCTGTTCCATATACCCGTTTTTTTGTTGCGAATGAGCGTTTCTTGTCAAATACACCCGGATTTATGATAATCAGCCGTCTTCTGCGGATAATAACGCAGAAAGCGGTTTTCCGCCTTCTGCCGCAGCCGCGAGCATTGACATTTCCGGAGGTCAGTATGCGCTATTTCAACATGCCGAAGGACGAATACGGCGCCTATGTCAAAAAAATCTCTCCCAACTCGAGGCTTTTTCCGAATCTTTTGAAAGCCTTTACGGTCGGCGGCGCCATCTGCTGCGCCGGACAGGCCGTCACGCAGCTTTTTCTCCTCTGGGGGCTGGACAAAGAACCGGCCGGCACCGCGACGAGCGTCACGCTCATCTTTCTCGGCGCCTTGTTCACAGGACTGGGCCTTTATGACGACCTTGCGAAGGCCGGCGGCGCGGGAACGCTCGTGCCGATCACGGGCTTTGCGAACGCCGTAGTTTCTCCCGCGCTTGAATTCAAAACCGAAGGACTGATACTGGGAACCGGGGCGAAAATGTTTGTGGTCTCCGGTCCTGTGATCGTCTACGGCGTCTCCGCTTCGATCGTTTACGGGCTGATCCTGTGGCTGATCGGGCTCGTCTTATAAAAGGGCGCTTTCTCGCTGTAAGGACCTGCAGCAAGACGGCCCTCTGCTGCGGTCCCTTTTTCTACCGTTTTCAGACCGGCTTATGATCATTCAATTCATGCGTCCCGGGTGGGACGCATCGCTACGCGACGAGCATCAAGGAAGTCAAAAAACGCCCGCCTGCATCACACCAGTTCGATAACCGCCATCTCGGCCGCGTCGCCGCGGCGGGGTCCGAGGCGGCAGACGCGGGTATAGCCGCCGCTGCGCTCGGCGTACCTGGGCGCGATCTCGTCGAACAGCTTTTTCGCGACGCCCTCCCTGGTGATGAATGAGAGCGCCTGACGATAATCGGCAAGGGACTTGTTTTTGCCGAGGGTTATCATCTTCTCGGTCAGGGGTCCGATTTCCTTCGCGCGGGTAACTGTCGTCTCCATGCGGCCCTTGTCAAGCAGGTCGGTCACCTGCTGTCTGAGCATGGCCATGCGCGCGTCTGTCGGCTTGCCGAGCTTCCTGTAAGTGGACATGTCGGTGTTTTCCTCCTTTTAGCGTGTAAAGGCTCCGGGCAGCCTGCGCCGCGCCGGAAGCGGGCTGAAATTACGCGTTGTCGTCACTGGCGAGGGACAGCCCCATCATCGCCAGCTTGTGCTCGACCTCCTCGAGGGACTTGCGTCCGAGGTTCCGCACCTTGATCATCTCATCCTGGGTCTTCCCGATGAGATCCTCGACCGTGTTGATGTTGGCGCGCTTGAGGCAGTTAAAGCTGCGCACCGACAGATCCAGCTCCTCTATGGTCATCTCGAGTACCTTGTCGCGCTGTGTCTCGATCTTTTCTTTGACGGTGGACTCGTTTCCAATCGTCTCAGACAGGTCGGTAAACAGCGTAAAGTGGTCGCAGAGGATCTTGGCTCCGAGGGAAACCGCGTCCCTGGGGGCGATGGTCTTGTCGGTCCAAACATCGATCGTCAGCTTATCGTAGTCGGTTTTGTTGCCGACACGGGTGTTCTCGACCGTATAGTTGACCTTGAGCACGGGGGAATAGATGGAGTCAACAGGTATCGTGCCGATGATCTGCTGAGCGCTCTTGTTCTTTTCCGCGACAACATAGCCGCGGCCGTGGTCCACGACCAGCTCCATGCTGAGATAGGCGTCCGCCCCGAGCGTCGCAAGATGCAGCTCAGGGTTCAGGATCTCGACCTCGCTGTCGGCCTTAATGTCGCCGGCTTTGATCTCGCACTCGCCGTTCGCCTCGATATAGACGGTTTTCGGGCCGTCGCTGTGCAGCTTAAAAATAAGGCCCTTGATGTTGAGGACAATCTCGGTCACATCCTCTTTGATACCGGGTATGGTGGAAAATTCGTGCTGTACGCCGGCTATCTTAACGGAAGTGACCGCCGTTCCGGGAAGAGAGGATAGCAGCACTCTGCGAAGAGAGTTACCCAAAGTCGTGCCATAACCGCGCTCTAAAGGCTCCACGATATATTTTCCGTGGGACTCGTCCGACTGATTCTCAACACACTCGATACGCGGCTTTTCTATTTCAATCATGTTTGTTTACCCTCCTTCTGAGTTGGCGCGGAACCGCGCCGTTATTGATCAGCTTACCAATTATGAGGGTCTCTGCATTACTTGGAGTACAGCTCGACAATCAGGGTCTCTTCGACGGGGAAATCTATATCTTCTCTGACGGGAAGCTTTGCGACCTTTCCCTTGAGCGTATTCTTTTCGCGTTCAAGCCACTGGGGGACGGTCACAAAGACGGCGTCCTCGCCGAGCAGCCTCCTGAACATGACAGAGTCGCGGCTTTTTTCGCGAACCTCGATGACGTCTCCGGTGGAAACGAGATAAGAGGGGATATCGACGCGGCGACCGTTGACGGTGAAATGTCCGTGCGTGACTGCCTGACGGGCCTCGCGGCGGGTCATGGCAAAGCCGAGACGGAAAACAACGTTATCCAGACGGCGCTCGATCATCGTCAGCAGGTTCTCGCCGGTAATACCGGGAGTCTTGGCCGCTTTTTCATAATAGGCGTGAAACTGTTTTTCAAGGATTCCGTAAATAAACTTGACTTTCTGCTTCTCACTGAGCTGCGTTGCGTACTCGCTCCGCTTCCTGCGCATCTGAGCCCTGGGTTCGCGAATTGTGCTGCTCTTAGTCTTGGCTGTGTAGCCCATGACAGCAGGAGAAATATCGAGTGTTTTGCAGCGTTTAACGATGGGCTGCATATTTCTGGCCATAATCTTGCTCTCCTTCCTGATCAGACACGGCGTCTTTTGGGCGGACGGCAGCCGTTGTGGGGAATGGGCGTGACATCCTTGATGAGCGTAACCTCGAGCCCGGCGGTCTGAAGCGCGCGGATAGCCGCCTCACGCCCGCTGCCGGGGCCCTTGACATAGACCTCGACGGTCTTCAGGCCGTGCTCCATAGCGGCCTTGGAGGCCGTCTCAGCGGCGGTCTGCGCGGCGAAGGGCGTGGATTTCTTGCTTCCGCGGAAGCCCATCTCGCCGGCCGAGGCCCAGGAGATCGCGTTGCCGTTGACGTCGGTGATCGTGATCATCGTGTTATTGAAGGAGGACCGGATGTGGACGATGCCTCTTTCGATATTCTTGCGCTCCTTACGGCGCGTTCTGGCCTTCTTGTTCTTAGGTGCCGCCATTTACCAGGTTCCCTCCTTTACTTTTTCTTGTTGGCGATGGTGCGTTTCGGACCCTTGCGCGTGCGCGCGTTGGTCTTGCTCCGCTGTCCGCGGACGGGCAGGCCGCGCCTGTGGCGCATACCGCGGTAGCTGCCGATCTCGATAAGGCGTTTGACGTCGAGCGCGACGCGGCGGCGGCGGTCGCCTTCGACGATGAAGTCGTCGCTGATACGCTCACGCAGCTTTGCCTCTTCCCCCTCGGTCAGATTTTTAACGCGGGTATCGGGATTGATGCCCGTGGTGTCAAGTATCTTTTTTGCGCTGGTCCTGCCGATGCCGTAGACATAGGTGAGCGCGACCTCGATCCTCTTGTCCTTTGGCAGGTCGATTCCGGCGATACGTGCCATACTTTTCAATCATTCCTTTCGCTTATTGTTCCGCTCCCGCAGCGTGCCGCCGAGCGGCGGACAGGCGCGGCGCAGGGCCGGATAAAAGTCTGCTAGCCTTGTCTTTGCTTGTGCTTCGGATTTTCGCAGATAACCATGACCTTGCCCTTGCGCTTGATGACCTTGCACTTTTCGCAGATGGGCTTTACGGACGGCCTTACCTTCATAACTGAACCTCCATCATTTGCTTCTCCAGGTTATTCTTCCGCGGGTCAGGTCATACGGCGACATCTGGACGGTTACCCTGTCTCCCGGAAGGATGCGGATAAAATTCATCCTGAGCTTTCCGGAAATATGCGCCAGAATCGTATGGCCTTTGCCGATGTCAACCTGAAACATCGTATTGGGCAGCGCTTCGATCACCGTGCCCTCAAATTCAATAACGTCGTCTTTTGACAAGCTGTCTTACCTCCTCGGTCATGCCGGCCTCGCCGCGAAATCTCGCAAGCTCTTTTCGGATCACACTGTCTGTCGCTTTGCCGGCCCGAAGGGCTTCGGCAAGCGCCGTTGCTCCCGTTTCACCTAAACACAAATGCTTAAGGCTTTTTCTCTTGGGGTTTGCGAGCTTTCTCGTCCTGCCGTCCGAGAGGCGGGCTGTGCCGCCGTCCGTACCGAGAACGACGTATGCCCTGCCCCTGTCGCGGCCCGCGAGAGAGAAAACAATGTCGGGCGACCTTACGGTCTCCATTTTACAGATCCTCCGGAACGGTCAGTATTTCCGGCTCGCCGTCCGTAATGAGAATGGTATTCTCATAGTGGGCGGAAAGGCTTCCGTCAACCGTGACGACCGTCCAATCGTTGTCAAGGACGCGGACGGCAGCGCCGCCCATATTGACCATCGGCTCGATGGCAAGGGTCATTCCCCTGACAAGCCGCGGGCCGTGTCCCGGCTTTCCGAAATTCGGAACCTCGGGCGCCTCGTGAAGCGCCTTTCCGACGCCGTGTCCGACATATTCACGGACCAGCGAATAGCCAAAGCCTTCCACATAGTCCTGAATAGCATGGGAAATATCGGATACGCGATAGCCCTCCCTGGCAAACTTCAGCCCCGCGAAGAAGCTCTGCCGCGTCACCGCGATCAGACGCTTCGCTTCTTCGGAGATCCCGCCCGCCGGAAAGGTCCCCGCGCAGTCACCGTGGAACCCGTTCATAAACGCGCCGACGTCAATGCTGACGATATCGCCCTCCCGGACCCTGCGCCTTCCGGGAACGCCGTGAATAACCTCGTCGTTCAAAGAAACGCAGGCGCTGCAGGGAAATCCGCCGTATCCCAGAAAGGACGGCTCGGCGCCGGATTTTTTGATGAACCTGCGTATTTCCCTGTCGATATCACGGGTCGTCACGCCCGGAGCCGTCATCTCCCGTCCCAGCGAACGGGCCGCCGCGGTCACCTTGCCCGAAGCACGCATCAACTCGAGCTCCCGGGGGCCCTTGATGACGATGATGTTGTCGCTCATAGCCCGAGCGCCTCTGTGACTGCCCTGGTCGTCTCTTCGAGTGTGCGCTGTCCGTCTACGGTCCTGAGCCGGCCCCGCTTCCTATAAAAATCCTCGAGAGGCTCCGTTTCCTTATGATAAACCGCCAGCCGCTCCCGGATGATTTCGGGCGCGTCGTCCCCGCGGGCCGACAGCGCGCCTCCGCACTTGTCGCAGACGCCCTCGGCCTTGGGGGGGATGTTCACAATGTGGTAGGATGCACCGCAGTCCCTGCAGACCCGGCGGCCGGCCATACGCTTGACGATCGCCTCATCCGGCATTGCGAGCGAGAGCGCGAGATCGATCTCGATACCGGCCCGCTCGAGCGCCTCGGCCTGGGGAATTGTCCTGGGCATCCCGTCAAGGATGTATCCCGCTTTGCAGTCGTCCCCGGCCAGCCGCTCCCGGACAATGCCGATGATGATCTCGTCCGGAACGAGCTTGCCTCCGTCCACATATTCCCTGGCCCTGAGTCCGACGGGAGACCCGTCCTTCATCGCGGCCCTTAAAATATTGCCGGTCGAAATGGTGGGAATATGGCACCTGCGGCCGATGATCTCGGCCAGGGTTCCCTTCCCCGAGCCCGGAGCGCCCAGAAGAATCAGCTTCATCTCATATACCCTTCCTTTCAAAAGCCTCGATGCCGCGCGGCCCGAACAGGCCGGCGCAGCCCCTCCGCGCGTTAATCCAGGAAGCCCTTGTAGTTGCGCATGATCATCTGAGACTCGAGCGCCCGCACCGTTTCAAGCGCGACGCCGATAACGATGATGATCGACGTGCCGCCGAGGGAGATGCCGCTGTTTCTCGCGGTTTCACTGAAAACGCTGATGACGATCGGCACAACGGCGACGATGCCGAGGTAGATGGCGCCGAACAGGGTGATCTTGTTGAGCGATTTCTGGATATACTCGCTCGTCGGTTTTCCGGGCCGGAACCCGGGGATAAACCCGCCGTTCTTCCTCAGGTTGTTGGCGATCTCAACGGGATTGAACTGGATCGTCGAATAGAAATACGAGAAGAAGATAATCAGCAGGAGATAAAGGAGCGCGTAAAGTATCGAGGTCGTGTCGATAGCCCTGAGGAGGCTGTTCCAGAAGCTGCCCTCGGCTGGTGTCGGAAAGAAAGCGGCGACCGTCGCCGGAAGCGAGGCGATCGACTGCGCGAAGATGATGGGCAGGACGCCGGTCATGTTGACCTTCATCGGAAGGTGCGTGCTTTGGCCGCCGTACATCTTGCGCCCGACCACGCGCTTGGAATACTGCACGGGTATCCGCCTCTCCGCGTCGGTGACGAACACGATGAGCACGATGATCGCCAAAGCGCCCAGCAGCATACCGATAAGCCCGAAAACAGAGAGCGCGCCGGTGGACACATTCGTGACCAGCTGGATAGCGCCGTTGGGGAAGCGCGCGACGATACTCGCGAAAAGGATGATCGAAATACCGTTTCCGATCCCGAACTCGCTGATCTGCTCGCCGAGCCACATGATGAGCGCAGAACCGGCGGTAAAGGTCAGGATAACGACGATCGCTTCCCAGATGCCGGTGCCGGAAACAAGCAGGCTGTTGTTGCGGATCAGCGCATAGTAGCCGAGTCCCTGGAGCAGTCCGATGCCCACGGTGGTATAACGGGTGATGCTGGCGATCTTCTTGCTGCCTTCCTCTCCGCCCTCTTTCTGGAGACGCTCGAGCGCGGGAATGGCGATCGTCAGCAGCTGAATAATGATCGAAGCGTTGATATACGGCTGTATGGAGAGCGCGAAGATCGTCGCCTGGGAAAACGCGCCGCCGCTCATGACGTTGTAGAGCCCGAGAACGGTGTTTTTCAGCTGATCGAAGTAACTGCCGAGCTTGGTGAGGTCAACGTAAGGAACCGGTATCGCGTTGCCGAAGCGGTAGAGCAGGACGATAAAGAGCGTGAAGAGGATCTTCTTCCGAAGCTCGTCTATTTTCCACGCGTTGCGGAGCGTCTCGATCACTCAGACCACCTCCGCCTTCCCGCCTGCGGATTCAATTTTCTGCTTCGCAGTCTCGGAGAAAGCGGCCGCCTGTACGGTCAGCTTCCTGGCGAGCTCACCCGTCCCGAGAATCTTCAGGCCGTACACACATTTTGATAAAACTCCGGTTGCAAGCAGTTTTTCCGCGGTGATCGTGTCGCCGTCCTCAAACCTGTTGAGAACAGAAACGTTGATTGCGGTGAGAGGCTTTGCGAAGATGTTATTGAACCCGCGCTTGGGAACACGGCGGGCCAAGGGCATCTGGCCGCCTTCAAAGCCGACTCTGACGCCGCCGCCGCTGCGGGACTTCTGCCCCTTCTGGCCGCGGCCGGCGGTCTTTCCGTTGCCCGAGCCGTTGCCTCTGCCCTTGCGCTTGGCGACATGGGTAGAGCCGGCGGCCGGTGAAAGCTCACTTAATTTCATGCCTGCACCTCCTTATTCTTCGGTAACCCTGACAAGATACCCGATCTGAGCGAGCTTGCCTTTGGTCTGGGGGTTATCGGGCTGCACGGCGACGTTGCCGATCTTATGCAGTCCGAGAGAGTTGGCAGTGGCGATGTGCTTATCCAGCCTGCCGCTCAAGCTCTTAACCAGCTCGATCCTGAGATTAGCCATTGCGCTCTCCTCCTATTCCTTGATTTCTTTGACGGACTTGCCCCTGACAGCCGCGACCTGCTGCGCGTCGCGAAGACTGCGCAGTCCGACCATAGTAGCCGCGACGACGTTGTGGGGGTTATTGGAACGCAGGCACTTTGTACGGATATCCTTGATCCCGGCAGCCTCGACGACGGCGCGGACGGCGCCTCCGGCGATAACGCCGGTACCGGGGGCGGCGGGCTTGAGCAGGACCTTGCCCGCGCCAAATTCGCCGATGACCTCGTGCGGTATCGTGTTTTCCGTCAGAGTAATATTAACAATATTTTTCTTGGCGTCGTCGATGCCCTTGCGGATCGCCTCGGAAACCTCGCCCGCCTTGCCGAGACCGAAGCCCACGCGGCCCTTGCCGTCTCCGACCACGCAGAGCGCGGAAAACTTGAAAATACGTCCGCCCTTGACGGTTTTGGAGACGCGGTTGAGGGAAACGACCTTTTCAGTCAGGTCGCTCTGGCCCTCCTCGGAACGCCTGTTGTCCCTGTTGTTGCTGTAAGCCATTTTGCTTCCTCCTCCCGACTAAAAGTTCAGACCGCCCTCGCGGGCGCCGTCCGCCAATGCCTTGACGCGGCCGTGATAGAGATAGCCGCCTCTGTCGAAGCATACGTTTTCAATGCCTTTCGCCTTGGCGCGCTCGGCGACGAGCCTGCCGACCTTAGCTGCCGCCTCGCAGTTGCTGCCGGAGCCTTCAAACGCCTTCTCGACCGAGGAGGCCGAGACGAGGGTGACGCCGCCGACGTCGTCGATGATCTGCGCGTAGATGTTGGCGTGGCTTCTGAAAACGTCCAGCCTGGGAATTTCGGGCGTGCCGGATATTTTGGCACGGACTCTCCTATGGCGCTTGATGCGCTGGGCTCTCGTATCGGGTCTATTAACCATTTTGGCACACCTCCTTTATTTTTTAGCGCCGGTTTTGCCTTCCTTGTGGCGGACCACTTCGTTGGCATACCGGATTCCCTTGCCCTTATACGGCTCGGGCGGCCTTTTCTTGCGCACGTCAGCCGCAAACTGACCGACCTTCTGCTTGTCGATGCCGGTAATAACGATCGTGTTGGCGTTGGGCGCCTCGATCTTGATGTCGGCGGTGTCCTCAACGACGACCTGATGGCTGTAGCCGATGTTCATCGTGAGCCGCGCGCCTTCCTTGGCGACCTTATAGCCGACGCCCTGAACGGAAAGCTCTTTCCTGAAGCCGTTGGTCACGCCTTCGACCATGTTATTGAGCAGCGTCCTCGTCAGACCGTGCAGGGACCGGCTCTCCTTGCTGTCGTCCGGGCGGGCGACCGTGAGGACGCCGCCGCCGAGCGCCAGCTTCATGGAAGGAGAAACCGTACGTTCAAGCGTTCCCTTGGGTCCCTTTGCGACAACGTGATTATTTTCGTCGATCGCGATTTCCACACCGGCGGGCACGGTGATAGGGGTTCTTCCGATTCTAGACATTCTCCTGCCTCCCTTACCACACAAACGCCAGGACTTCACCACCGACCTTGGCCTTGCGGGCCGTCTTGTCGGTCATGACGCCTTTGGACGTGGAAATGATTGCAATGCCCAGTCCCTTGAGGACATAGGGCAGCTCGTCTGAGCCCGCGTAAACGCGCAGGCCGGGCTTTGAAACGCGGCGGAGGCCCTGAATGGCCTTTTCCTTGCCGGGCAGGTACTTGAGCGTGATACGGATAACGCCCTGTCCGCCGTCTTCGATAAGCTGGAAGCTTTTGATATAGCCTTCCTCCAGCAGAATACTCGCGATAGCCTTCTTCATGTTGGAAGCGGGAACGTCGACCGCGCTGTGCTTCGCGCTTCCCGCGTTGCGGATGCGGGTCAGCATATCCGCGATAGGATCGGTGATCTGCATGAATGTTTCCTCCTTGTTGAGAGTTACAGCCGCTTACGCGCGCTGTTCCGGCGGCGAGGTTCCGGGCCAATGCCTGATTGCTCCCGGCCTTTCGTCGCCGCGGATTGCATATATAAGGGCAGCCCGCGCGGCAGCTTTACCAGGAAGCCTTCTTGACGCCGGGGATCTGGCCCTTGTATGCCAGCTCGCGGAAGCAGATACGGCAGACGCCGTAGTCGCGCAGGTAGGCGTGGGGACGGCCGCAGATCTGGCAGCGGTTGTATGCCCTGGTGGAGAACTTCGCGGGTCTGAGCTGCTTGATTTTCATTGACGTTTTAGCCATGCTCTATCCTCCTTATGCTTTTGCAAAGGGCGCGCCCATGAGGGTCAGCAGCTCTTTAGCCTCTTCGTCGGTCCTGGCGGTGGTGCAGATCGCGACGTTCATGCCGCGCAGCTTTTCGATCTTGTCATAGTCGATCTCGGGAAAAATGATCTGCTCCCTGAGACCGAGACTGTAGTTGCCGCGCCCGTCGAAGGCGTCGGCGTTAATGCCGTGAAAATCGCGGACACGGGGGAGCGCGACGTTTAACAGCCTGTCGAGGAACTCCCACATCCGGTCCTGCCTGAGCGTGACCTTGACGCCGACATTCTGCCCCTCGCGGAGCTTGAAATTCGCGACGCTCTTGCGGGCCTTGGTGGCGACGGCCTTTTGCCCGGTGATGGCGCTGATGTCCTTGATAACGGCGTCGAGCGCCTTCTGGTTATCCTTGCAGTCGCCCGCGCCGACGCTGACAACGATCTTATCGATCCTGGGAATCTGCATCGTGCTCTTGTAACCGTATTTCTTCATAAGAGCGGGAGCGACTTCCCCGAAATATCTGGTTTTAAGCCTTGGCATCTAAAAGTCTCTCCTTTCTTATATCGTTTCGCCGCACTTTTTGCAGATGCGGGACTTGGTTCCGTCCTTAAGGAATTTGTGGGCCTCACGCGTGGGCCTGCCGCACTTGGGGCAGACGCGCATGACCTTAGAGGTGTAGATGGGGGTCTCCTTCTTGATGATGCCGCCCTCTTCGCCGGGCTTTCTGGCCTTCAGGTGGCGCTTCGCGACATTGACGCCCTCCACGATGACCTTGCCGTTCTTGGGGTCGGCGGAAAGTACTGTGCCCATTTTCCCCTTATCCTTGCCGGACAGAACGATCACTTTATCGTCTTTTTTAATGTGCATCTCATTGCCCTCCTATATGACTTCGGGAGCCAGAGAGAGAATCTTCATAAATTCCTTCTCACGAAGCTCGCGGGCAACAGGTCCGAAAATTCGGGTTCCGCGGGGATTCTTGTCGTCCTTGATAAGGACGGCGGCGTTCTCGTCGAACCGGACGTAGGTCCCGTCGGCCCGGCGGACGCCCTTTGCGCTGCGGACGATGACAGCCTTGACGACTTCTCCCTTTTTGACGGCGCTTCCGGGCTGCGTCTTGCGGACGGAGGCGACGATCACATCGCCTATGTTGCCGTATCTGCGCTTAGATCCGCCGAGAACGCGGATGCACTTGATCTCTTTGGCGCCGGTATTGTCGGCCACCTTGAGAAATGTTTCCTGCTGTATCATTTCGGGGCCTCCTTACTTTGCCTTTTCGATTATTTCAACAAGACGCCATCTCTTGTCCTTGGACAAAGGGCGTGTCTCCATCACTCTGACTCTGTCGCCGACGCCGCATTCGTTCTTCTCGTCGTGAGCCTTCAGGCGGTAAGTCGTTTTGATGATCTTTTTGTAAAGCGGATGCGCGACGCGATCTTCGACGATGACGACAACGGTCTTATCCATCCTGTCGGACACAACCTTGCCGACGCGGGTCTTGCGGGAAGACGCTCTGACTTCACTCATTTACCTCTACCTCCTCACTGCTCGAGCTGTTTCTGGCGAATGACCGTCTTGACTCGGGCAATGTCACGGCGTACGGCAGAAATCCTGACCGGGTTGTCAAGATGGTTGGTGGCGTGCTGCATGCGGAGGGTAAACAAGTCCTTCTTCAGCGAGAGAAGCTTGGATTCAAGCTCTGCGGCTGACATTTCGCGTATCTCGTTCGCCTTCATCTCATTCACCACCTGTCTCGGATTCGGCCGCTTCGTCGCGCTTGACGAATTTGGTCTTGCAGGGCAGCTTGCGGCTGGCGAGACGCATGGCCTCGCGGGCCGTTTCCTCGGGCACGCCGGCGATCTCGAACATGATGCGGCCGGGCTTAACGACTGCCACCCAGTACTCGGGCGAACCTTTACCGGACCCCATTCGGGTCTCGGCGGGCTTTTCGGTAACGGGCTTGTCGGGAAAGATCTTGATCCAGACCTTACCGCCGCGCTTGGTATAGCGCGTCATGGCGATACGGGCCGCCTCGATCTGGTTGGAGGTGATCCAGCTCGGCTCGGTCGCCATCAGGCCGTATTCACCGTAGGCCACGAAGTTGCCTCTGGAGGCCTTACCCTTCATGCGGCCGCGGTGGACCCTGCGGTATTTAACTCTCTTAGGCAGAAGCATTATGCATTGCCTCCTTCCTTGGGCACGCTGTCGGCGGGACGGGGCGCCTGGCTGTAGCCGCTCTGACCGCCTTGGCCCTGGCTGCCGCGGTTGTAGCCGCTCTGACCGCCTTGGCCCTGGCCGCCGCGGTTGTAGCCGCCCTGACCGCCCTGGCCCTGGCCGCCGCGGTTGTAGCCGCCTTGACTGCTCTGACCCTGACCGCCGCGGTTGTAGCCGCCCTGACCGCCCTGGCCCTGACCGCCGCGGTTGTAGCCGCCTTGACTGCTCTGACCCTGACC
>JAISDV010000003.1 GCA_031264545.1 Oscillospiraceae bacterium
GTATGGATGGACGCCGCGTGGCGCGATACCTGCCCGTATTCATTCTCAATAGAATTTTTCAGCTCTCTGTATTGGGCGCCGATGCGCTCCTGTATGCGGCGGTAGATATCCGTATTGAAAATCCGGCGGAAAATCTCCTGCCGCTCTTTGGGTTTGCTGAGCAGCAGGTCGCGGAACTTTCCCTGCGCGATCATGGCCGTCTGGGTGAATTGCTGGTAGCTGACACCCAATATGCTCTCAATTTTTGGCGAGACATCCTTGACGCCGCTGATGACGGACGCGTCGGGCATGGTCAGGCATACGTCCGCCTTCTGCTCGACAATTCCTGTTCCCCTGAGCGCGGGACGGTCGTATGCGGGGTTGCGCTCGACGGTGTATACCTTGCCCGCATGCACAAATTCCAGTGTGACGGCCGTCTTGGTTTGCGGGCCGGCAAAGTGGCTGCGCAGTGTTTTGGGCTCACGGTCCTTCCCGCTGGTTTCGCCGAAAAGGGCGAAGGCGACCGCGTCAAAAATAGTGGTTTTTCCCGCGCCGGTATCGCCGGAAATCAGGTAAAGGCCGTTCGCGCCCATCCTGGTGAAGTCGATTGTCTGGCAGCCGGCGTAGGGGCCGAACGCGCGCATGGTCAGGCGCAGCGGTTTCATGGCCCGGCCTCCGCGTCCCGGATGACCTGTTCGATGATGCTTTGTTGGGAGCCGGTCATGGCCCGGCCGTTTTGCTCCTCAAACAGGGACGCGAAAAGCTCGGCCGGCCTTTTTCTGGTGGAGCGCACAGCCTGGGAAAAGTCGGATGGCGCACCGGTGCGCGCATTATCAAACGACAATATGGAATTGGGATATACGCGCCGGATTTTGCCGATGGCGTCATAGCCCGCGTCGTTGTCGGTCAGTACGATATGGATATAATCGTCGCGGCCTTCCCGGGGGATGCGCGCTTCGTCCGTCAATCCGGCCAGTGTTCCCCTGAGCGTCCTGACATCCCGCAGCGGAGAGAAAAAGGCCTCTGTAATGGCGGGCCGCGCGCCGGCGCGGTCAAGTGTGACGACCGTGACGGATTTGTTTTGCCGCGCCTCATCAAACGAATATTTGAGCGGCGCGCCGCAGTACCGTATATGCTCGCGGAAAACATATTGCGGGCCGTGCAAATGGCCGAGCGCGACGTAATCGAAACCCGCGAAAAGCGCGGGATCGACGGCGTCGGTACCGCCGACGGAAATCGATTCGGATTCGCATGTCGCGGGCTCGCAGCCGCCGCCGGAGACAAACTGGTGCGCAATGAGCACATGTTTGGCATTGCCGTCAAGCCGGGCGGTTGAAAGGACGGCGGCGACCGCGTCATTGGCGCTCTCAATCGCGCGGTTGCCGAAAAAGCGCCGCACATGCGACGGCTTGATAAAGGGCAGCATATGAAACCGGATGCCGCCATCATGGTCGGCCAGCGTTACGGATTTCAGCGTTCCGTCAAAAGAACCGCAAAAATGGATATTATATTTGCCAAGGATATTGCCCGCAAAGCATAGCCGCTCGGGTGAATCGTGATTGCCGCTGATGATAAAGACAACGGCGCCGCCGCCGGCCAGCCGTGTCAGAAAATCGTCAAACACGCGCACGGCCTCGACGGAAGGGACGGGCTTGTCATAGACGTCGCCCGCGATGATGACCGCGCCGGGGCTTCGGCGGATGACGTCGCCTGCAATGGCGTCCAGTATATGTTTTTGATCCTCCAGCAGCGAAAAGCCGTGCAGGCTTTTGCCGATGTGCAGGTCGGAAAGATGGATGATTGTCATATGCGTTCATTATAACAGAGGGCTGTGCAAAAAAAAAGCGGGGCAACAGGAAGTGAAAAATGAAACAAATCGCAGACTGCGCGTGATAATAATTTCACACAGGCCGCTTGCGGTTTTCCCGGCCAAAAAAAGATTTTTGATTCGTGTCAACGGTATATTCTCGTAATTATAACGGAAATATTAAGTAAATGTAAAAGAATGTTTTTCAGGAATTACAATCGATATATTCCCGGAGTCAAGAAAACTACAACAAACGGTGTTTTTGTATAGAGCTTGCGACGGGCATTTGTAACAATGTCTTAACAAAGATTGAAGAAAACAACTAAACGGCTGATAGCAGGCGTTATGTAAAGTAAACGGTGATTATATCCGAATAAACATTCGTGATCCTGCAAAAAAATAAAAATACAACCAAAAACGAGAATTGAAAAGCCAATAGAAAAATTTATAATGAGAAAAGTGTGTTAAGCCGCCGGCTTGGAGGAACATATGTAACCAGCGGGCACAAAACGCTTGACAGAACGTAAATTTGTGGTTTAGAATGAGTTAGTTAAAAAACCGGGTCTGGCGTTTTGCCGGACGAAAGCCGGCTGTGTTGATAGTATCCGCGTTTCAAGCGGCGTAAAGTTTATCCACTGAATCTGGTGGAAAAATAAAAAAAGGAGAAATTATATGAAAAAGAGGAACATTCTTATCGTTGCAATGGCATGTCTTCTCGTATTTGCGCTCATGCTGACAGCGTGTGCGCAGCAGGAAGCGCCTGCGGCGGAAGCGCCTGCGGCGGAAGCGCCTGCGACAGAAGCGCCCGCGACAGAAGCGCCTGCGGCGCCTGCGGCTGATGCTTCTACCGGCGGTGGGCAGACACAGGCGGAGGCTATCTCCGGCGGTGTGGAAGCTACCGGCGAGCCCAGGATGGTTGAAGAGCGCGAGGACGCCACTGACGGCGAGCCTCTCAACAGCCCTGACGTGTATACGGAAGCGGAGATGCCCGGTCTTGAGTCCGCAATCGGCGTAAAGCCCCTTAAGAAGTACAAGGTTGCTTTCTCCAATGGCGACATGGACAATGACTGGCGCGCAACATTCTTCAACGATTTCGTCGAGAAGGGCGAATACATGAAAGCGCAGTTTGGCATAGACTTTATCTATGCGAACTCCGGTAATGACAGCGCAAAACAGATCCAGGATATCCAGGCTCTGCTTGCGCAGAAGCCCGACCTGCTGATGTTCAGCCCCAACGAGTCCGCGCCTCTGGCTACAATTTATGACAGCTGCAAAGAGGCGGGCATCCCGTTCTTCACAATCGACCGTTCGGTCGAGGCAGAGATCGGCGCTGACCAGTATATCTGCGACATCGAAGGCGACAATATCGCTGACGGCCTGTCGATGGGTATGGCTATTGTGGAAGCCTTGACGGAAAAGTACGGTGAACCCAGAGGCGCAGTGGCAGAGATCGCCGGCCAGATCGGTTCTTCGCCCGCTATCCACAGGTCCACAGGCATCAGGATGATCATCGAGCAGTTCCCCGACATCCAGATCGTGCAGGTTATTGACGGCCAGTTCGACGCCGACACATCCAATGCCGCCGCGCAGGATATCTTCACGACTCACCCTGATATTGACGCTGTGGCC
>JAISDV010000035.1 GCA_031264545.1 Oscillospiraceae bacterium
GATTTGGAAATCCGCATCGACCTTACCGTATGCTATCGCCTGTTCATAACAAGCCAGCATGTGCGCGTAGATATATTTCGGTGTGCCGATGGCGTCCTCACAAATATCCGGCGGGAACTTTTCCCTGATGGAGGGGGCATAATATGCGCCGTCGTTCGGCGTCCAATATTCCGTCATCCTATACCCGCCGTCCGCGCCTTTATCAAAAGTTATCGCCACCGGCATATGACCGCCCCACAATTCGGAAATGCCGCCGTCCGAATACCCGAAAACCTCATACAGAGCTATAAGGTAAACCGTAACCGTGCCGCCCTCCTCGACGGTTGTCAGCGTCGTATGCGCTTCCGCAGTGAAATCGCCGGGTCCGGAATTATTTTTGTTGGATTCGAGAATAGCGCTCGAGACGGCGGCCTCCAAATCTGCGGAAGCAGCTGCCGCCCTATACATTTTTTCAACCGAGCCCATCCAGTCATTCAAGAAATTCTCCCAGGTCAATCCAATGCTTTCGAGATACTCGGTACTGTGCTCTTTGCTGCAGCTTAAACGGGAAACGTACGCTGACGTGTCGAGCTCGCCGTCACTCGGCGTCGAACGGAAAGCATAGTTTATTTCTTCAAGATTATCAATCAGCGAGAATAGCAGCACGGCGTTTGTCGGCGTAACCGTTATATTTCTTATATCGCGCGTTTCCGCGTCATTCGGTTCATAATAGACGGTAAGCGTAAACGGGGCGCGGCCTGTCTCGTAATCATCGCCGATTGAAAAAAAACGCTGCGTATATTCCCTGTCAATCCTTGGAAGCGCGTCTATAATTTTTCCAACCGCGCTGCTGCTGCCGGCATAAGGCGTCCGCATTGCGGAAAGCGCATAAAGGGCCTCCGTGTTTATCCGCATGTCCGGGCTTGTCAGAACGATCGCATAAACGGTATTTACCTGCGCCGGATAGGATTCTGCGATTTCGCCGTTGTAATAGACAATCACCTCGTCGCCAACGGAAAAATGGGTCATGCTGTCTTCCAATTTGACATCGAGAGAAACACTTATCAGGGCGCTGCTCCCGCGCGCGTCCTCGCCCTCGTTGACGCTTACAAGGATGGCATTGTCGTATACTTGGGTGACAATTCCGGCAAAGTGCGGTTCGTTAACGACATTTTCCATAGACATAGACATTGGGCTTATTTCATCTGAAACGCTGCCATCCGCAGCGCGGTTCACCAAAAATCCAACGCTCAATACAGCCACCAACGTCACAGCCGCGATAATAACCACCCGCGATGGTTTTCTGAAGTTCAGCACATTTTTTATTCTTTCTTTTATGCCGCCCTCACTGAATGCCAGCGGTGAGCCGCTGATCACGCGCCGCTCCGTCGCCAATGACAGCAACGACAGCGAATAAGCCTTTTTTGTTTCACCGCCCATTTCTTTCAATACACGTTCGTCGCAGGACATTTCCATATCCACACCCAGCAGCAGGAACGCCGCCCACGCCAGCGGGTTAAACCAATGCGCACACAAAATGAAATACGCCGCAATTTTTACGATAGGGTCATGCCGCCGAATATGCGTCTGTTCATGCCGAATAATATAATGTCTTTCTTGCTCGGACAGGCCAGCGGGCAGATAAATACGTGGTCTGAAAACGCCAAGCACGAAAGGCGATTTGATGTTTTCCGCCTCGTAAATGTTCGCTTCGATATGCGCCGTGCTCCGCATTTTTCGTTTGAGGATAACAAAAGATATTACGCCGTAAATACCCATTGCGGCAACGCCGGCAAGCCAAACAAACGCGCCGACCGTTGTCCATATCTGCAAGGGATTAACGCTCGCAGACGGTGCGGCAGCGGGTAGAATACTGCTGACAGCGTTATTCACAAAGGGTATGCCGCTGTCAATACGCGGCACGGGCTGCATGGCTATATCCGGTGGTATAGGCTGCGCCCTGAAAGGTATCAAGCTGAAGACGCTCTCAATTGAAACCGGAAACACAAGCCTGAATCCCGCTGCCGCCCACAGGCAGTAAGAGATTATTTTAGGGGCTTTTTTGAGCGGCAGACGGGCAACACAGATAACCGCGATAACAAAGGCCCCGGTCAGGCTCATATTCAAAATCGTGAGGAACAGTTTATCCATTATTATCGCTCCCCTCGTGTTCTTCTATCAGACGCTTTAATTCTGCTGCTTGTTCCGGTGTTACTTTCCTGCCGTCAAAAAATGAAGCAATGAACTTCGGCAGCGATCCGCCGAAAGTATCTTCTACATAACGGCGGCTTTGACGGGCTATTTGCTCGTCACGGGTAAGGATAACCGACACATTCGCATGTTCGTTTTGGAATACGCCCTTGTCACAAAGCTTCTTTAGTACCGTATAAGTCGTTGACTTCTTCCAATTCATCTCTCGCTCTGCCAGCGCGACCAAATCCGGCGAGGTCAGCGGCGCGTCCCGCCATATCAAAGCCGCGAGCTTTTCTTCCGCCTCGGTGAGCGTTATATTTTTAATCATAGCGGTCTCTCCAATCCAAGACCCTGTATTCATAAGCGCGAAACGCCGGCTAAGCGGCCGGTTTTCCGCCGGCCCGCGCCTATGAACACAGGGTCTAAATGCATTAGACTAATTGCAGTCTATCATAATTAGACTGCTGTTGTCAACAGAAAGATGAACGGAGAGCCGGCCTCGATTTTTTGGGTCAATCTGCGTTAAAGTATACGTTTGCAACATATGGCAAACGTATATATTTAACTTTTGAGAGCTATTCAGCCGTAAAGTAATAATTTACTCCGTCAATCTGTACACCGCAGTATTTGTCTAAATCCAGGATTACTAAAGAGTGTCCCCCCCAGCGGCCCGATGCATACGTCGTTTTGTCTCCGGTGCTGTAGCCATAGTTAAGCTTGCATCCAATCTCTCTCATGGTGTTTTTATCAACTGTTCCATCTGCGTAAATCAGGAATATCTCAGAGATATTTAAATTTGGTTCATCATAGGAGCCTTCATCAAACACTACCGTAAAATAAATACCAATCCGCGAAACAGATAAATCTACAATTTTTCCCGTATCTTCGGAGGGATCGGCATACAACTGTCTTTCCTCGGACATATATTGCTGTACGTCCACTCCAAGGGTGAGTCCTTCGTACGAGAAAAAGAGTGTCTCAACGTCGCTCATATTGATATTATCAAGCTTATTACACTTATAGCTTACAATATAGGTTTGGTCAGCGTCTGCAAACATGGTTTTTGCCTTTTTTTCAAAGACATAAGAAAAGCTCTCGGTGTCGAAATTGTTATAGTATTCATTATCCGCTAATTCAGCATAGTATTCAAAACTATTTTGTATCTCAAGGTTTGACTGTTCAATTGTACGCTTTCCCTCATCTGTCAGCCCTATAAATGAAACGATAAAATGACATGCCCGCTCGTCTGCAATAGCGCCCTCAATACGGATTTCTATATCCTCATTCGAGGCCGAATCCACAGCAGATAAGATTTCTTCTAAATACATCTCGGTTTCCCCGGTAAAATACGCGATCAAAGAGTTCATTGCGCCTATTGCATAGGCGGTAACGCCGATGATAAAAATCACAGCAAAACAGGCGGCAGCAGGAACAATGCGCAAAATGCGGTCAGGCCTTTTTTTGTTTTGCGCTCCGGGTTTTATTTTACGCTCTGCATTTTCAACAAACCTGGGGTCTATATCGCCAAAGCAGGAGAGTAAAAATTCGCTTTTCATGGGTTTCAAACTAAAATACCTTCTTTCTCTAAAATAAGTCTTAGCTTCTTCCGCGCTCTGAAAAGGATTTGTTTGACGTTTTCGGCGGAAAGACTATAGTCGTCTGCAATTTCCTCTATACTGCAAATGTGCCAATATCGCCTGACGAAAACAGTTCTTTGCTTTTTCGGCAGTTTGGCAAGAAAGCGGTTAATAACCGATGTGACGATTTCAGCGTTCATATTTTCATCAAGACTTGTCGCTGCGTCGGGTATTACTTCTTCAAGTTCGGTCAGCGCAATTGCTGTCTGGCCTCTCCCATATTTTACCGCGTGATTTTTCTTATATCGGTTTAGCGATAACCTGCGCGTAATTGTTCCAAGAAAAACTGCGAGATTATCAGGGCGGGCCGGCGGTATAGCGTTCCATGCTTTCAGATATGTATCGTTGACACATTCTTCCGCGTCCTCATTATTATTCAGAATGTTATAACTGATAGCATGGCAGTATTTTGAATATTTGTCAGCCGCCGCAGTTACAGCGTTTTCACTTCGTTGCCAAAACAATTCTATAATCATGTCGTCGTCCACATCATGCCCCACTTTCTTTTGGATTTGAAAGCACTTTCACCCATATAGACCGCAAATAATAAGCCGGGTTACATTTTTTTGTAAAATTATTTTTTCTTATTGTCTTTATACCGTCCATCCTTCGGCTTTCTGGCGTCAGCCGGAATAAGCCGCAAACCTGAAAAATGGCATAAAAACCGGGTATCATTTTTTAACAATACCCGGCTTCATAGCTGCTATTCGGTTTTTGTGCTGTTCCCGTTTGCCCGGCTGCCATGAAAATATCAATGTTACTGAGTTTTTCTCCGTTTTTTTATGTCAGTCCGCCTGAAGCTCGGGGCCTTTTTTGATCAGAAGATGTCCTGAACGACCTTTTCGGGAGGCGATTCGAGCAGGCGGGGATTGCGCATGTAATACTTGAGATATTTAAAAGAACCGGCCAGATAGAAGCCGTCGCAGATACGTTCATCCGTAGAGACATTGTAATCAATATATTTTCGTTCGGCCGGGCGTCCCGCCGCGTCCAGCTCTATGGCGCGGCGCTTTGCGCCGAAAGCGACGAAAACAGGCAGATTGCCAAAGTTATAGATATGGTGATGGACAGGCGGAACGCCGATCGAGCCGAGATCCGTTATAATCATCGAGCCGTGGAAAGGGCTGATATCCAGAAGCGACTGAGGCAGCCAGCCCATATAATCCAGCAGTTTGAGAAGACCGACGACCGCGTTTATTATGATCCGGGGCAAATGCGCGAAGGTTTCGGCGAATTTGTCGGTACCGTTGCTCTCCTCGCTGGCCTTGACCTCGTCGATCTTCTCGTTCATCTTGCGGTAAATATCAAAGATCGTGTCATTCGGCAGCAGCTTGACCTTGATGGTGGTTTCCTCGGACGTATCCGAGAACGCGCGTTTGACCGTCATGACCGTTTCGATATAGCTGCGCGAAAAGACACGCTGCCCGGAAATAAAGCGGTTGAGCGCCGGACGGTAAGCCACGGTCCGGATATATGCCGCGAGGAACAGGTGCAGAATACCCATGCCCTTGAAGCCCTCGGTGCGCTTCTCGCGGAGCCAGCGGTCGATTTCCGTGACTTCCAGGCTGTCGCTGAAATAATTGGTCGCGTCGTTGCGCGATTTCATGAGAAAGGGCGTAAGCTTGTTGTAAGCCGGGTATGTACGGATCAGGCGTCCGTCAACGCGGTCGCCGAATCTGCGCTTATATATGGACTCTGACATAATGACCTCCGCGAATAATTTTAGAATCGGAATTCACAGCGAGGAATATCGACTCTTATCTTTCTGCCTTTTTCCCTCGCTTTTTCAGTATATATGACATTCGGAAGTATATCAAGCGTTTTAAATAATTTGAGACGGCTCAGGCGCGCGGGGGCGCGGCCGGACCGTCCTGACCGATTGCAAGACCGGCGCTTTTGTGCTAAAATACGGGACAGAGGACGACGATACGGACTTTTCCGCGCCCTACAGGCGGCTGGAAGGGCAGGCGCCGTCTGCTTTTCCGCAGATTAACGGTTTTTTAGTCTTTTTTAATGCGGTTTTAAGCTTTATCGGTCTGGAGTTTTAATCTTCGCGCCGCATAATGAAGCCACATTCAAAAGAGACGGAGGAATAAAAAATGGCACAAAATCTTGACCTTGTGGAAAAATTGATCGAACGGACGGGGATCAGCTACGGAGAGGCCAAGGCCGCGCTTGAAGAGACCGGCTGGGACATCCTCGAGGCGCTCATCATGCTTGAAGCCCAGGGCCGGGTACGCGAAACGGGCACGTCGCGGTATTCGACCAACAGCGAGGCCGGCTCGGACGGGCAGTCTCAGCCCGGACAGGACGGCGCCAACGCCGGGCCCGGTAAAGAAAAAAGCGCCTCGGGCGAGAATTTCAAAAAATTCGCCAAGCGCTTCGGCCTCTGGATACGGGACCTTGTTGATAAGGGCAATAAGAACAGCCTCAGAATGCACCGCAAGAATGAAAAGCTAATAGACCTGCCCGTTACGGTCTTTCTTCTCCTGCTCATTTTCTGCTTCTGGGTCGTTCTCCCGCTTATGATCGTCGCGCTCTTCTTCGGCTGCCGCTTCTCTTTTTCCGGCAATGAGCTGGGAAAGGACGGCATTAACAACGCCATGGGCAAGGCGACCGACATTGCGGATGAGATCAAGCAGGAATTCAAATCGTAATCGGCCGAGGGATACAAATACCCCGGATAAGCCGCCGGCTGTTCCGGGCGCGCTCAAAGGAGAGAAGCGATGGCTTCGAGAATACTGATCGTCGAGGACGAGGAAAAGATCGCCCGGTTTCTGGAGCTTGAGCTGTCGCACGAGGGGTACGAGGCCGTAAAAGCCGCCGACGGGCGCGAGGGGCTTGAGCTCGCGCTCGAAGGCGGCTTTGCCGTTATCCTGCTGGATGTGATGCTCCCCGGCCTGAACGGGCTCGAGGTCATCCGTCGGTTGCGGAAAAGCTCCGACGTTCCGGTCCTCATGCTGACGGCGCGGGACGCCGTTATGGATAAGGTGTCCGGGTTGGACATGGGCGCGGACGACTATGTGACCAAGCCCTTTGCGATCGAGGAGCTGCTGGCGCGCATCCGTGTGCTTATCCGGAAAAAAGAAAGCAGCGAAACCGCGGAAAACAGGAAGACGCTGGTCTGGGGCGCGCTCACGCTGGACAGTGCCGGGCACACCGTGCGCTATGGGGAAGATATCATCGATTTGACAAAGCGCGAATTCGCCCTGCTCGAGCTGATGCTCCTGAATAAGAATATCGTCCTCTCCCGCGAAACCTTCATCGAGCGGGTATGGGGCTATGACTATATGGGCGAAACGAATGTGGTCGACGTTTATGTGCGCTACCTGCGCGGAAAGATAGACGAGGTATACGGGGTGAGCATGATCCGCACGGTTCGCGGCGTGGGCTATGTGGTAAAGGACGATAAGGGATGAAAAAACAGCCTGGGCGCAAAACGGAGGAAAAATCGGGGCAAGTCGTCTCAACGGCCGCACGGCTGCGGCAGCTCCAGATGAAAAGGATCAGGGCCGCGCTGTTTTTTTCGGGGCTTATTACGCTTGCGGCGGTCATTCTGGGCTACTGCTATATTCAGGAGAGCGCCTATTCAGGGCTGACCAATCCGTTCAGGATATGGACGGCGGTCAGCCGGGGCTTCAGCCTGGCTTCAGAGCGCTTTCTTGACCCGCCGTCGGTGAACTATATGATGGAAATGGCCGGGAGACCGGCAAGGACGATCGACGCGACAGCTTATTTCTATGTCCTTATTGCCGGAATCCTGTTCGTTTCAGTTTTCAACGTCCTCATCGCCCTGTCCGCCCGCGCCTTTGCGGAGAGGCAGATCAGCCGGCAGCTCAAGCCGCTCCACAGCCTTGCGCGGACGGCGCTCAAGCTTTCCGAGGAGGCCGATCCGACCGGCGCCCGCGGCCGGGCCGCCTATTCCGGCGCGCAGGACGCTTATGGGGAAAAGCGTATGCACGAGCTGGAAAGCGCCATAGACAGCATCCGGCCGGAGGCGCCGGACGCGGGCCTGCATACGGGGGATAAAGATTTGCAGGGCCTGGAGGAAGCCGTCAACAGCCTGCTGCGCCGCATGCGCGAGAGCTACGGCCAGCAGATACGCTTCGTTTCGGACGCCTCCCATGAGCTGCGAACGCCGATCGCGGTCGTCAAGGGCTACGCCGATATGCTCGACCGCTGGGGTAAAAAGGACGAGGAGATATTGGACGAATCCATCTCCGCTATCAGGACCGAGACGGAGCATATGAGCAGGCTGGTCGAGCAGCTGCTGTTCCTTGCCCGCGGCGACAGCGGAAGGACACGGCTGAATATTGAAAAATTTTCGCTTTCCGATATGGTGCGCGAGGTTTACGAGGAATCGGTCATGATAGACCCCGGGCATCAATGGGAAGTTTTCGCCAGGGACGAGGTGCTCGCGGAGGGCGACGCCGCGATGCTCAAACAGGCCACGCGGATACTGGTCGACAATGCGGCAAAATATACGCCGGAGGGCGAGCGCATTATCCTGCGCGCGCAGCCGGACAGGAACGGCGCGCCGTCCGTGGTCGTACAGGACAGCGGTATCGGCATCGCCGGACAGGATATGTCCCGCATCTTCGACAGGTTTTACCGCTCCGATCCCGCCCGGAATCGGCAGCAGGGCGGAACCGGGCTCGGTCTTTCAATCGCCAAGTGGATCGTCGACAGGCATCACGGCTATTTCGACGTAGTCAGCAGCGAAGGACTGGGAACCAAGATCAGCATTTGCCTGCCCCGCGCGCGGGCCGAAGGGCCGGCCTGAGACACGCGGCGCGAAAGCCGCTTTTCTTTTCCGGCCGTTTGTGCTATCATAGGCTGAGACTGAAGGCTATGCGAGGACAGGTTTAGCGTGAAAAATCACGCGAAACACGCTGAATTTAAGCGCGAAGCGCTCCCGCTTCGCCTGAACCGCGCTTCATGCGCAAAAAGATCATGCCTTTTAATGGTCCCTTTGTGGCTTGAGCGCGGCGAAAGGAAGGATCTTTATGATGGACTGGGCTGCTTTGAAGGAGGCCTGTGCCGGCTGCAGGAAATGCGCGCTGGGCGAAACGCGGACGAATGTCGTTTTCGGCGCGGGAAACGAGAACGCGGAGCTGCTTTTTATCGGCGAGGGGCCGGGAGAACAGGAGGACCTGACCGGACAGCCCTTTGTCGGGCGCGCCGGGAAGCTTTTGGACGACATGCTGGCCATTATCGACCTTGACCGCACGAATATCTATATCGCCAATATGGTCAAGTGCCGCCCCCCGCATAACCGCGACCCCCTCGGCGTTGAAAAGGAAGCCTGTATCGGCTGGCTGCGGGAGCAGACAAGGCTGATCGATCCGAAAATCATTGTCTGCCTGGGCAGGGTTTCCGCGATGTCGATCATCCGTGAGGATTTCAAAATTTCCGTCGAGCACGGGCGCTGGACGGAAAAGGACGGCGTCAAAATGACCGCGATTTACCATCCGGCGGCGCTTTTACGGGATCCGCGGCGCAGGCCGGAAACCTTTGACGATCTTAAGGAAATACAGAGGACGGTAAAACAGGTCTGTGCGCATACATATTCTTTTTCCGAATAATCCGACTGTCCCTTTGTGACGCGTCCCACCCGGGACGCATGGATTGAAATAAACTGATATTCCGTAGGGAGAAAAACGAAAAAAAACGTGTTTTCTTAAAAAATTTTTTTATTTAATAGTTTTGAAATAAGAAAGGCGTTTTTTTTGTAACATCTGCTTGGTATTATGTACTTGCAAGAGACAGTTGAACTTTTTCGTTTTCTCCTCATCCCATAAGTCGCCGGCAAACGGAATGTCGCTCCGTTTGCCGGTGACTTCTTTTTATTGGGAACATTTTACTGTATAGCTCACGTCTAAACGGCGGTACAAGCAAGAGAACGATGGAGTAGGAGTCAGATATGCGGATAGCGCAGTTTTCCGATTCATTTCTGCCGATAGTGGACGGCGTCGGCAGAGTCGTCTTCAACTACGCGAACACTATCGCCGAAAAAGGGCATGAATCCTATGTCGTCGCGCCTTTGGCGGATATTGGCTACAGGGGCGGCTGCAAGTTCGATTTAATCGACTATCAGGGCATGAGGCTCAAAAACCGGCAGTATAAGCTCGGTATTCCGCTGATAGATATGCACTTCCTGGCCAGGATCAACAAAACCAGGCTGGATGTCATCCACGCGCACAGTCCGGTGACCGCGGGGCAGTTCGCCGCCGGTTTTTCACAGAAGCGGGGGATACCGCTTGTCGGAACCTTCCATTCCAAATACAGAGAGGATATTCTGGAGGCCACCGGCATGAGCATGATCGCCGCGGTTGGGACAAAGCTCGTCGTGGACTTCTATGAAAAATGCGACGAGGTCTGGACGGTCAGCGCGTCCGCCGCGGAAACCCTGCGCTCATACGGCTTTCGCGGAAAGATTATCGTGATGCCCAATGGCGCGGACATGCCCGCCGTAAACCCGGACGACCGGGAAAGGGCGGCGCGGGCTTTCGCCCTCGGCAATGAGACCGTTTTTCTCTTCGTCGGGCAGCAGGACTGGAAAAAG
Source organism: Oscillospiraceae bacterium (assembly GCA_031264545.1). Classification (GTDB taxonomy): domain Bacteria; phylum Bacillota; class Clostridia; order Oscillospirales; family Oscillospiraceae; genus UBA2658. The sequence goes on from JAISDV010000035.1 coordinate 10,375, forward strand.
AATATCGAGAAAATCCTGCTGGCGGCCGCCATCCTGAAAAGGCGGGGCTTTGCCTTCAAGCTGGTTTTTGCAGGCCAGGGGCCGCACGCGGAGGAGATCAAAAAACGGGCGGGACAGCTCGGCCTGGACGGCAGGATGGTTTATACCGGCCATATTTCAGACAGCGCCATGCTCGCCGGGCTTTATCAATGTGCGGATTTGTTCGTTTTTCCCTCGCTCTACGATACGGCGGGGCTGGTCGTGCTTGAAGCCGCGGCCTTTGGAACGCCCTCGGTGGTGGTCAGGGGCAGCAGCGCGGCGGAGCCGATCCGGGACGGGGAAAACGGCTTCCTCTGCGAAAACGACGAGCTGGACCTTGCGCATATCCTGGAGAAGGCCGTGGCCGACAAGGAGACGCTCCGCGCGGTCGGCGGAAGGGCTGCCCTCACGCTTCCCAGAACCTGGGATGACGTGGTCGACAGGGCGCTCGCGCGTTACAGCGCGCTGCTCGAAATAAAAAAGAAAAGCGCAAGGGACTGATGACAAAACGGAAAGGGACCCGGTATTCCCCGCTATGAATACGGGTTCTGAGAAAGGGGCCTTATGTACGGCAAAAAATTCACACGTACGGCGGCGCTTGCTGCGGCGCTTTGCCTGCTTCTGGCGGGCGGCGTCCTCGCGGCCGTCCTCGGCGAGCTTATCAACGGGCACGAAACCTATCTGGGCGCCGGAATGGAGCTGTCAAAAGGCGTTTACTGGACGGGCTCCGACTACCAGACCGAGAACTACATAGCGCTCGATCGGAATGCCCCGGCATATCCGGTCGTCGTTTCAGGCTCGAAGGTCTGTAATTACGGCAGCTTCTCCTCGATGGCCGCGCTGCTCGAAAAGCAGGGTAAGCACGTCATAGCCGGCATAAACGGCGATTATTTCGTGCTTGCCAGCTACGAACCGCTCGGCATCATCGTGCAGGATGGCGAGCTGTGGAGCTCGGATGCCGGGCATTGGGCAATCGGCTTTAAGAGCGACGGTTCCGCGATTTTCGGAAAACCTGCCTTGAGCGTGAGGGTCAGCATCGGCGGCCAGGACTTCAGTCTCGACGGGGTGAACAAGACGCGTGCCGACGGCGGGGCCATGCTCTACACGGACGACTATTCCGGCGCCACTAAGAACAAGGGCGGCGGAACGGACCTGATCTGTGCCCTGAGCGCGCCGCTCGGGATGAACGGCGCCTATACGCTGACGGTCGAGGCGCTTGTCACGGCGGGCGGCGCGGCTGCGATACCCGCGGGAAAAGCCGTGCTCAGCGTCTCGGACAACGCGACGGACGGGCTGAAGACCGCGGTCGCGGCGCTTACGGCGGGCTCGACTATGCGCCTTGCCATTTCATCGCCGCCGGATTGGGCAGGCGTTACATATGCGATAGGCTCCCTGTACAAGCTGGTCACGAACGGCACGGTCGAAAGCGGCCTGCCCGCGGGAACCGCGCCGCGCAGCGCGGTCGGCCTGAAGGCCGACGGCACGCTCATTTTCTACACGGTGGACGGCAGGCAGTCCGGTTACAGCCAGGGCGTCACGATCACGCAGCTTGCGGAGCGGATGCGCGAGCTGGGCTGTGTGGAGGCCGCCATCATGGACGGCGGCGGCTCGACGAGCCTGAACGCCATCTATCTGGGCGACAGCTCCGTTTCTCAGATTAATAACCCCTCCGACGGGTATCAGCGCTCGGTCACAAACTATATCATGCTGGTTACTGACGCCGGGCCGATTGGAACGGCGACAAGGCTGGCCCTTTATCCGCTGTCAACGACGATGCTCTCTGGCGCGACGGCCGCGTTTACGCTGAAAGCCGCCGATGATAACGGTTACGCGGCGGCGTTAAATAAGCCTGTAAGCCTTTCCGTCGACAGCGCGCTCGGCGCGATCGGGCCGGACGGCATTTTTACGGCGGGCGGCGCGGGCAGCGGACATGTTACCGCCTCGGCGGAGGGCCTGGTCCCGGCCGCCGTTCAGGTGAATGTCGTCGCCACGCCGGACAGCATAACGGTGAAAAACGAAAACGGCAAAGCCGGGGTCACCGCGCTCTCCGTTTTGACGGGGAGCACGACTGCGCTGACGGCGGAGGCTATGAAAAACCACGTTCCGCTGATTTCCCGGGATTCGTGCTTCACCTGGACGGCCGAAGGCGGCATCGGCACGGTCACGGCGGACGGAACCTTTACGGCGGGTGCGGAAACAGCCGGCGGAACCCTTACCGTCAGCGCCGGGAATAAGTCAGTTTCGATACCGGTCACGGTCACGAGTCCCGAAAGGTTCGACGACGTCAGGAAGGGCGACTGGTTCTATGACGCCGTGAAATACGTCAGCGACGCGGGCGTGATGACCGGCACGGCGGACAGGCTGTTCTCACCCGACGCGGACATGTCGCGGGCGATGGTCGTCACGGTGCTTTGGCGGAAACAGGGCTCGCCGGAGCCGGCCGGCGGCGGAAGCTTCAGCGACGTTCCGGGCGGCCAGTGGTATTCGAAGGCGGTCTATTGGGCCAATGAGAGCGGCGTCGTGCAGGGTTACGGCGGAAGCTTCGACCCCTTTGCCGCCGTGACGCGCGAGCAGCTCGCGGCGATACTTTACCGCTACTCCGGCTCTCCCGCGGCCGGCTCGTCCCTCGGCGCGTTTACGGACGCCGCCTCAGTTTCCGGCTGGGCTGTGTCTGCCGTCAATTGGGCTGTTGAGAAAAAGCTGATAAACGGCGTCACGGACACGCGCCTGTTGCCCGGGGCGACGGCGACGCGCGCCCAGGTCGCGATGATTTTCTCGCGGATGCAATAAGAACCGGTATACACAGCGCGAAACGCTGTCTAAGCGGTCATAGTTCCGCCGCTCCGCGTTAAATTTTTTTGAAATACGCCAAGTATTCCCGCAAAAATTTGCCTTGCACGGCGAAACAATGTCTCGCTTATCCGGCATTCCACGCTGTGTATACTGGTTCTAAGCGCCGCAGGCGTACAGCGGACGGCGGTTTTTCCGCCGTCCGCTAATCGTACTTTCTTTATAGCGCGCCGCAGGCAAACTATAAAAACTGCCATGCGGCGCGTTCCGCGCCGCGGCGTTAAATCCAAATTATTTTGTTGACTTTATTGACAAAACGCGGATTTGCTGATAGTATGTGCTTGCGTTCCAAAGACAGCAGGCGGGTAAAGCCCGTAAGCCCTGCCGAGGACGGCTTCTGATTTTCCGTATTTGGTTGCCCTCTGTCTTTGTGCATTTATGCGCAGAGGCTTTTTTTTGGACGCAGCATATTTTCCACGGAGGTGAAATTCATGCCAAACGCAAAGGCTCTCAGTGAGAAGCAGGCGATCGTCGCCGGACTTGTTGCGCGCCTCAGGGGCGCGAACGCCGGGGTTTTTGTCGATTACAAGGGCATCAACGTCGCGCAGGATTCCGAGCTTCGCGGCGAGCTGCGCAAGAGCGGCGTTGATTATTCCGTAATCAAGAACACCCTTTGCCGCCGCGCCGTCAACGAGCTTGGTCTTTCCGAAATCGATCCCGTACTCAATGGGACGACCTCTCTCGCGACCGGCACAGGCGATCCGATCGCGCCTTTCCGCGTGATCGGTGAGTTTGCAAAAAAGATGGGCGACGACAGGTTCAACGTCAAGGCCGGCTTTATGGATGGCAAGGTCCTTTCCCTGTCTGAGATAGCCGAGATCTCCGCGCTGCCCTCCAAGGATGCGCTGTATGCGAGGGTCCTCGGCACCATGCTCGCGCC
>JAISDV010000073.1 GCA_031264545.1 Oscillospiraceae bacterium
CTGCCCTGTGGTCGCGTCGAGAACGAGCAGAATCTCCCTGTCCGCCTCCGGCAGCTCGCGGCCGATGACGCGCGTGATCTTATTCAGCTCGTTCATCAGGTTCTGCTTATTGTGCAGCCTGCCCGCGGTATCGATGATGATCACGTCGGTTCCCCGCGCCTTTGCCGCCGAGATGCCGTCAAAGACGACGGAGGCGGGGTCCGAGCCGTCCTCGTGCCGGACAAGCGCCGCGTCCGCGCGTTCCGCCCAGACGGCAAGCTGCTCCGCCGCCGCCGCGCGGAAGGTGTCTCCCGCGACGAGCAGCACCTTTTTGCCCGAAGCCGTCAGCTTTGACGCGAGCTTTCCGATCGTTGTGGTTTTCCCCACGCCGTTGACCCCGGCCATGAGGATGACCGAAGGTCTCGTGCCGAGACGGAGCGCCCTGTCCCCCGTATCGAGGATATCCGTCAGCACCTCGCCGAAGGCCTCCCGCACTTCCTCGCCGCGGAGGCCGCGCGCCTTTACGCGTCCGCGCAGGGCTTCCGCGGCCTTCGCGGCGGTTTCCGCGCCCGTGTCGGCCAGGATGAGCGCCTCCTCGAGCTCGTCGTAAAATTCCGCGTTTTCACCGGTAAAGCCCGCGAACATATTATTGAGTTGAATGGACATGTTCTTTTTAGTCCGCGCAAGCCCTTCTCTGATTTTTTCAAAAACCCCCATATAGCCGCTTTGCATCCCCGTTAGGGACTTCCCCTTTTGTCAGTTTCAGAACCCGCATTTCCAGTGAGGACTGCAGGTCCCCCCTGTTTTGAGAGTGCTCTCTCAGCCTCAGCGAGGTCGACCGAGAGCACCTGGGAAACGCCCTTTTCCTGCATGGTCACGCCGTAGAGCAGGTCCGCCTCCTCCATGGTCCCGCGGCGGTGCGTGATGACGACAAACTGCGTTCTGCCCGCCACGCCGCGCAGATAACGCGCGAAACGGTCGACGTTCGCCTCGTCCAGCGCCGTCTCGATCTCGTCCATAATGCAGAAGGGCGTCGGCCGGACCCTGATAATGGCGAAGTACAGCGCGATCGCGACGCAGGCCGTCTCCCCGCCGGAAAGCAGGCTGAGCGTTTTCAGCGCCTGCCCCGGCAGCTGCACCTTGATTTCGATACCGCAATTCAGGATATCGTCCTCGTCCTCCAGAATGAGCGCGGCGCGGCCGCCGCCGAAAAGCTCGAGGAAGGTGCTGCGGAAGCTCTCGTCGATGACCCTGAATTCGCGGAGGAATATCTCACGCATCTCTCCGGTGATATCGGCAATGATCCTTTCAAGGGAGCGCTTGGCCTTTTCAACATCGTCCCGCTGCTCAGCAAGGTAATTATACCGCTCCGCTATACGGTCGTATTCCGCGATCGCCCCGACATTCGGACTGCCGAGCGCACTTATTTCACGCTTCAAGCCGCTTATGCGCTTAGTCGACTCGGCCATATTGGAAATCGGCTCGCGCACGCCCTGTGCCGCCGTCCGCGAAAGCTCGTAGCTTTCCCACAGTTTGTCGATGATCTGCTTCTCCTCCATTTCGGAGGCGAGCTTCTTCTGCTCGATGCCGCCGCAGAGCCGCTCCATATCCACAAGCTCGCGATTTAAGTCCTGCGCCCGCTTTTCGTTCAAGGTACGCTCTCCCTCGAGCGCGAGCCTTGCGGCGTTGGTCGTTATGATTTCCGCCCGCAAGCCGTCCGCGGCCGCACGGCTTGCGGAAAGTCTTTCCGCAGCGGTGCGCTTTTTGTCCTCCAACGCGTTATTTCCCGCCTCCAGAGCCTTCAGCGCCTCTTCGCGCGTCCGGACGTCGCCCGCGAGATCGCGCGTCAGCTCGCCCAGTTGGTCGATGGCCGCGCGTGTCGTTTCCTTTTCCGATATGAGTGAAGAACGCTTTTCCGCCAAAAGGGTAAGCGCCTCACTCAGCGTCCTGGATTGCCTTTCATGCTCCGCGCTCAGGACGGAAAGCGCCGCAAGGCTTTTTTCCAGCCCCGCCTCAGCCGTTTCCAGGGCGGATATCTCCGCCTCCACCCGCCCGGCCCTTTCGGCGTTTTCTTTGAGCCGCAGAGCGGAAAGCGCCTCCTCCTGGCTGAAAACGGCGATGCGTTTATCCGCTTCATCCAGCAGGAGGGCCGCTCCGGCCCTTTCGCGCTCTTCCGTGTGCAGCGTCTCGACCGCTTCTCTCTGTTCACCCTCCGCGGCCTGAAGCGCGTATTTTGCGGAATTCAGCTCGCGCGTGGCCTCGCTCAGCGCGGCCGCGCATTCGCGCTCCTCCTTTTCCAGCGCTTCCGCTTCCGCGCGCAGCTTCTTCAGCTCGTTAGCCCGGGAAAGGATACCGGAGTTTTTCGCGGCGCTGCCTCCCGTCATGGAGCCGCCCGCGTTAATAAGCTGGCCGTCCAGCGTGACGATGCGGAGCTGGTTATCATAACGCCTCGACATGGCGACGGCGTCTCCCAGCGTTTCGGCGACAACCGTCCTGCCGAGCAGGTTTGAGAAAATCCCGGTAAATTCCGGATCAAAGCGCACCAGCTCAAAGGCCGTTCCGAGATAGCCGTTTTCATTTTCCGGCCTGCGCTTGAGCGCCGCGCCTTTGATCGTATCCGCGGGCAGGAAGGTCGCCCTGCCCGCGTCGCGCCTTTTGAGCATTTCGATGGCGGCCTTGCCCTGCTCCTGCGTCCGGACGGCAATGCTCTGCATGGCGGCGCCCAGCGCGGTTTCGATCGCCGTCGTATAGCGGTCGTCAGTTTTGAGCAGATTTGCGACAGGGCCGTAAATCCCCTTCAGTGTCCCGCGCCCGCGCTCGCGCATAACCGTTTTGACGGCCTGGGAATAGCCCTCGAATTCCTTCTCCATCTCGGCGAGCATGGCAACGCGGGATTTTACGGAATTGCACGCGATCGCAAGCCCCGTGTGCTTTTCCCCGAGGGCTTTGACCTTGCCCTCGCGGCCCTGCAGCCGCAGGCTGTGCCCTTCTACGATATTTTTCAGTTCTTCTGTCTTTTCTCCCGCGGCCTTGCAGGCCATTTCGGCGCTTGCGAGCCGTCCGGCAAGCGCGTTTCTGCGCTCCCGCGCCGCCTCCGCGTCTGCGGCGCGCTTGAGATCGTCCGCGCGCTGTTCGTCCGCCGAAGCGGCGAGCATGGACAAAACCGCCCTGCTGTGCGCAAGCGCCGCCTGCTTTTCGCTTCTTTCCGCAAAAAGCCGCGCGCGCGCCTGCTTCGCGCCGTCCTCGTCCCGGACGCTGCCGCTGAGCGTTTCCGACAGGCCGCGCGCTTTCTCCTCGAGGGCCGTAAGCTCCCGGCCGATCTCGGCGATCCTGCCGCGGCTCCCGGCGATCTGGCTTTCCAGCGCCGCGGTCCGTGCGCCCTGCTCCGACATTTCCGCCCGGAGCTGCTCTGAGCGCTCCGCGTTATGGGCGAGGCTGTTTTCCAGGACGGCCAGCGCGCTCTCGCACTCGGCGCAGGCGGCCTCCGCCCCGTCAAGCTCAGAACGGCGCTTCTCAGCCTCCAGATCCTTTTCCCGCATTTTTTCCGTCAAATCCTCCGAGACTTCGTAGAGCGCCTGCTGGCGGGTCTGCGCCGCTTCAAAGCCGGCTTTAGCCTGTTCCCAATCCTCCTTGACGGCCTGTGCCCTCTCGTGGAGCCTGTCGAGCGTTTCCATCCAGACGGAAACCTCGAGAAGCCGCAGCCCGTCGCGCAGAACCAGATACTTCTTCGCGGTCTCGGCCTGCTCCCTGAGCGGGCCGAGCGTGATTTTAAGCTCGTCTATCTTGTCGTTTATGCGCACAAGGTTCTCGTCCGTGCCCATAAGCTTACGTTCGCTCTCGTCCTTGCGGTAACGGTAGCGCGAAATGCCTGAGGCCTCCTCAAAAAGCTTGCGCCTGTCCGTGCTTTTGGATGAAACGACCTCGGATATTTTACCCTGTCCGATAACGGAATAGCCATCCCGCCCAAGGCCGGTGTCCATCAAAAGCTCGCCGATATCCTTCAGGCGCACAGCTTCCCGGTTTATGTAATATTCGCTCTCGCCGCTCCTGTAGTAGCGGCGGGTGATCATGACCTCGGCGCTGTCCGTATCAAAGATGCGCCCGGTGTTGTCGATCACCAGGGATACCTGCGCAAAGCCCATTTTCGGACGCTTTTCCGTGCCGCCGAAGACGACGTCTTCCATCTTGCCGCCGCGCAGTGTCTTTGTCCGCTGTTCGCCCATGACCCAGAGAATCGCGTCCGAAATATTGGATTTTCCGCTCCCATTCGGGCCGACAATCGCCGTGATGTCCTTTTCAAAGGTCAGTCTGGTCTTGTCGGGAAAGGACTTGAAGCCCTGCATTTCGAGCGCTTTGAGATACATATCTGTGGTCATTCCTTCCGCTATAGTAAAAAGCCCGGCGCTTCAAACGCATATACCGCAGCGGCGCCGCGCGTTCTAAGCTCCCGTCCGGCCGTCATCCTGAAAGCTTCTCGAGTCCGTTTTTTGCGGCGCACTGCTCCGCTTCCTTTTTCGTATGCCCCGTGCCTGTGCCGATAGGCCTGCCGTTGAGACGCACCCGCATGGTAAAGCGCTTGTTGTGGTCCGGCCCGGATTCGGACAGCAGCTCATAGCTGAGCGTCTGTCCCGATCTGCGCTGGATGTGCTCCTGAAGCGCCGTTTTATAGTCGCTGAGCGCGCGGGTCTCCATCGTATCGAGCCCGGCGAGGATAAAGCGGTCGATGAAGCGCTTTGCGGGCGGAAGGCCGCCCTCCAGATACATGGCCGCAATAATCGCCTCGACCGCGTCGGCCAGGATAGACCCGCGCCGGCGGCCGCCGGAGAGCTCCTCGCCCTTCCCAAGCCTGATGTACTTGCCCAGCTCGAGGACCTTTGCCACCTCAAAAAGGCTCTGCTCGCAGACCAGCTCGGCCCGAAGCCTGGTCATCTGCCCCTCCGACATCCTCGGAAACGACAAATACAGGTGGCTCGACACCACCTGTCCCAGTACGGAATCACCCAAAAATTCCAGACGCTCATTACTCACCAGCCCCGAGCTTTTATTTTCGTTGGCAAAGGAGCTGTGGCTCAGCGCCGTGAGCAGGAGCGTTCTGTTTTTAAAACGGTATCCGAGTATCGCGTCCAGCTCGTCCACGGAACGCCCCCTTTCTCACGCCGGCAGCGCCGTATCCGTCAATCCTGTACGTAGCGGCTCACGTATTCAACGAGATCCCCGACCGTAACGATTTTTTTGAGCTCCTCGTCCGACACCTCGGGGAGGGAAAACTCTTCCTCGAGCGCCATGGTAAGCTCGACGACATCAAGAGAATCCGCGCCAAGATCGTCAACAAAGGCCGTGTCCATCGTAATGGCCTCGGCATCGGCGACAAACTGCTCGCATATCAGCTTTTGAATTCTTTCAAATACCATAATATACATCTCCAAATATATTGCTAAGCTTGATAATATTCATAAACGGCACGCTTGTCAAGACTATTCCGCCCTGCCGATGACCATATGCGAAATATTTTTCACGATTTCATTCGGTACGTCGGCCTTGACAAAATCGACTGCCTGGCGCACGGCGTTTTTAAGCGCCCGAGCATCCGCGGAGCCGTGCGCCTTGATTACGGGTTTGGAAATGCCGAGAAGCGCCGTGCCGCCGACCTCCGAGGGGTCGACTTTTTTCTTGAATTCATCCAAACGCTTTTTGATTGTGAAAGCCGCGACCTTGCTGCGCTTATTCGCGGTGAAAATTTCCCTGAGATTGTTCATGATAAACATGCCGGTGCCCTCGATGGTCTTGAGCATGACGTTGCCGGAAAAACCGTCCGTCACGACGACATCAACCGTGTTTAAAAGCACGTCCCTCGCCTCGACATTACCGATAAAGTTAATATTGCCGTTGGTATGCGCTTCCTTCAGCACCTTGAGCGTCTCGTTCTGAAGCCCGCCGCCCTTCGTTTCCTCCGTACCGACGTTCAGCAGGCCGACGCGCGGATCCGGGCAGCCCAGAATGTCCTTCGCATAGAAAGATCCCATAAAGGCAAATTGCAGCAGATATTCCGGCGTGCAGTCCACATTCGCGCCGCAGTCGATGAGCATGACGCCCCTGCCGCCGTTCGGAAGCACCGGCGCCAGCGCCGCCCTTCTGATACCGTTGACCCTTTTAACAATCAGCGTCGCGCCCGCGAGCAGCGCGCCGGTGCTTCCGGCGGAGATGCAGGCGTCGCCCTCACCGTCCTTGAGGAGCCTGAGCGCAACGGACATGGAGGAGTCCTTTTTCGCGCGGAGCACGGTCGTCGGGTCGTCCTCCATGGCGACGACCTCGCTTGCGTGAACGATGCCGATCTTATCGCCGATCCCGGTAATGTCCTCTCTGTCAAGGCAGGCTTTTACATCGTCCAGCCTGCCGACGAGCGTGACCGATACGCCGAGCTCACGCACGGCTTCAGCCGCCCCTTTAACGATCTCGGCAGGCGCGTTATCCCCGCCCATCGCGTCTACTATAATTCTCATATACGTGACCACTCCTTCCCTTACGTCTCACGGCCCGGGTCTTAGGCCGTACCTGCCCGGCGTTTCGCGCCGTGAATACAGGTTCTCAAGCTCGGGCAGCATGCTGCTCTATGAGCTTCAGCGACCTTTCCGACAGCTCTATGTTTCTGTTGCGCCTGCCCCTGACCTTCCTGCCGAGCGGCTCGAGTATCCCGAAATTGACGTTCATCGGCTGAAAATTTCCGGCAGACGCTTCGGAGACATAGAGCGCGAGCGCGCCGATCGCCGTCTGCGCCGGAAAGTCGAGCGGCGGCCTGCCCGAGAGCCGCGCCGCGGTTTCAAGCCCGGCAAGCATCCCGGACGCGCAGGACTCGATATAGCCCTCCACGCCGGTGAGCTGCCCGGCAAAGCTGATACGCGGCTCCGCCTTGAGCCTGTAATACCGGTCGAGCAGCCGCGGTGAATTCAGGTAGGTATTGCGGTGCATAACGCCATAACGCACGAATTCCGCGTTTTTGAGCGCGGGTATCATGGAAAACACCCGCTTCTGTTCGGGGAACGTCAGGTGGGTCTGGAACCCGACGAGGTTATATATCGTGCCGGCCGCGTTGTCGCGCCGCAGTTGGACGACAGCGCAGCTTTCCCGTCCCGTCCTCGGGTCGGTCAGCCCGACAGGCTTCATCGGCCCGAAGCGCAGCGTATCCTCGCCTCTCCGCGCCATGACCTCGACCGGCATACAGCCCTCAAAGACTTCCGCGTCGTCAAAGCCGTGCACCTGCGCCTGGCGCGCGCCGCAGAGCTCGCGCCAGAAAGCAAGGTATTCCGCCTGTGTCATCGGGCAGTTTATGTAGTCCGCCGTTCCCTTGTCGTAGCGGGAAGCGAGAAACGCGCGCTCCATATCGACGCTTTCCAGCGTGACAATGGGCGCCGCCGCGTCATAGAAGCTGAGAAAGCCGGTGCCGGGGCACTTTCCGGCAATATCATCTGCCAGGGCGCCGTCCGTAAGCGGGCCG
>JAISDV010000085.1 GCA_031264545.1 Oscillospiraceae bacterium
ATCTGCCGCCCGGGTACTACATCAATACGCCGCTGCTCAGCAATGTTCCCGGACCCGGCGTATACGACGCCGTGTTCATATACAGGTGTTATCACGTGGAAACAAACCAGGAGCTCAACGGGGCGAACTTCCAGTGTAAGCTCACCGTTGAGTGAAGCGCTGAAGCGCAAAAAAATACTGAGAGAAAACTGAAAGAAAGGAGAAGACCAAAAATGAGAAAAGCATTCTGCCTGTTCTTAGCGCTCGCCTTATTCGCCGGTCTCACGCTGCCCGTTTCGGCGGCGGTGAATCAAGAGTCGATTACCTTAGGAGGCGGTTCAACCAGCTCCAGCGTAACGCTTTCAGCCGAATATGAGTTGGGCTATGCGGTTTCCCTGCCCAGCGGCACGGCGGAGTTCGACGCCTTGGCCGTCGGCCAGACAGTGAATCTGGGCTATGTTAAGGTCACGGAGTTCGTTCTTCCTGCGGGCACGGCCATTACTATTATCGACGATAAGAACGCATGGGCGGACTCCGATGGAGAGACCCCCGGGGACGACAAGCTTCTGAGCTATGGGAACCAGCTCAAAAAGGGCGGCACAGACACCGGCGACTACGCGGCCTACAGCATTATCAGGAGCGCGGACTACTATTACCACGGCGGCGTAGACGCGAATCAGATCGATCTGACCGCGACCATTATCAGTATCGCACAGGCGGCGACCGTAGGCGCGACTTATTCCGACACGATCACCTTCACAGTCTCAACCAGCCCCTGATTATCATGAAATGCCGAATGTCCAGTACATTCGCGTTGTTCTCAGGAGAGAACAACGCTAAGCCATAGCGAAATATGATTAATAAGGAGGTAAAGGTTATGAAAAAGCTGCTCTCCGTATTCCTGGCGCTGCTTATGCTCTGCGCGCTGTCCACCGCGGCCTTCGCGGACTTGGAACAAAAGGATGTTACTGAGGCTGGTGAGGCAGCTACAAGCGTCACGCTGTCATATGACATTGAATCCTCTTGGGAGGTATCGCTTCCCAGCGGGACGAAGCAATTTGGCGCGCTCGAAGTGAACGAAAGCGTAGAGCTCGGAACGATTTCGGTGACCGAATTCGTCCTGCCTGCGGGAAAGGCGCTTTATATTACAGTCGGAGCTAAAGGCGCCAATTTCGGTGATACAGGTAAGCTTACAGATACCGGCAACCGGCTGTCGAACGAAGACAATGATGATTGGCATGCTGTTTATAAGCTGGATGCGACTCAACCTTTCTATTATAACACCGGCGTTACCGAAGGTGGCGAGGAAGCGGAACTTACGGCGACTATCACGGACGTTAGCTTAGCTACCGCCGCCGGAGCCTATTCAAGTATCCTAAACTTTAACGTGGCTGTAGACGACGTCCGGTAAGACTAAAACACAAAGAACTCATAGGCGTATAACAAACCTGGGGCTGCCGCAAAAGGAAGATTTGCCTTTTACGGCAGCCCTTTCCCATGCTGATGAGAGGCCCTCGGATAAAACGCGCATACCGTCCTGCGCGTCGCAATAAACGCGTCGATGTCCGCCACGATGTATCTGTCGCCAATTGCAAGCGCTCCTGTCAATATTCCGGGAGCCTAAGCCGCCCTGTTTTGGCTGCGTTTTTCCATAGCGGTGTCTTCATCATAAAACGGGGAATATCAACAGAAAAGTTAGGCGCGAATAAAGAATCAAAACCGTTGCAACGATTATTTATGCGACTGTTTAGGTTTGCGCCGGACGGAGCGCAGAGAGACGGTATAGGCAGCAAATTCACACTGGTTCGTGTTCAGCTTCCCATCGCCTCCTGCTGGGCATTAAAGCAAATAAGGACAACATAAAGGCGTTTCAGTTCATTGTGCTGTTTGTCTCATTATGCTATACTGTGTCAGAGAGAAAGCCATAAAAACATCAAAATAACTGATAAGATGAAATGATGAGTAGTCATAATCCACAAAAATCAAACACAATATTCCATTTTGACAGCGGATTTTGGGATAAGCCCTTCGACTGTTCTTTTCTGGACTTATATCAAATAGGTGAAATCTGTATCGAATGCAACGGCGAGATCGAGGAGCACGAGCAGAGCGTTTATGAAATCACCTATGTGATAGCCGGCACGGGCACGGCCTTTGTGGACGGCGCCGCTATTCCGCTGAAACAGAACGACATATTAGTGAACAATATCGGCTACCGGCACAGGATCAAGGCCGGAAAGTCGGGTGTTTTGCGCTTTGCGTACATCGGCTTCGATTTTAACGGCGGCGCGGACGAGAGCGATGCCGGCGGTGTTAAAAGGTTCTATGAAAGCGTGCCCTTTTGCCTGATCGAAAACGGAAGCCGTATCAAGCAGCCGTTTTTCAAATGCATAAACGAGCTCTATAACAAAAATCGTTACTGGCAGGCGCTGCTCAGTAATTACTGCCAGCAGATCGTCATGCTTTCCGCCCGCGAATCCGTCTCGAACGACACCGCGCCGCCGAACAGCGCTTTTTACAATGACAATCTCAAAAACCCGATAGACAATGCCGTCTATTCGATCATGCGCTACGTCGACAACAATGTCCAAAACAGCTGCCAGGTTTCGGATGTCGTCAAGGCGTTTGGGTATTCGCTTTCCTACCTCTCCCATTTTTTCAAGGAGAGAACGGGGACGACGCTGAAAAATTATATCTGCCTGGCAAAAACGGAATACGCGATTTCCCTGTTGGAAAACGACGCCGATATTACCGCGACGCGGATCGCTGAGGCCTTGAACTATTCTTCGCTTCAGGCGTTTTCAAAATCGTTCAAGAAAATTACAGGCGTCTCGCCCGCGGAATATAGAAACCAATTAGGCCGGAAACGGAACTGATGAAAAAAATACTGTCGAGCTTCTTGTTGATCGCCGTTTTTGCTTCGCTGCCTGTTTTTCACGGGTCCGTTTATGCCGCCTGGGGGTATGACGCCCAGCAGCCCGCGGTTTACGGCGGCGTCTGTGTTTATGAGTGCGAACGGAACGCCGCGCTTTCCGTCGGCGCGGCGGCGCTGTCCGGGCTGGACGATTTCAGCGGAAACGGCTATGTCAGGCTTGCCGGTTCGGGCAGCTATTTTGAGATGAAAATTTCCGTTTTGGTCCCCGGGTATTACAGGCTCTTGTTCAGGGCCTCTGGAATGACCGAAGCCGGCGCGTTCCAGACGATATCTGATAAGCTCCTGATCGATGGCGCCGGTGACTATTACCTGCATGGCGGCGAGCCGCAGCCCTGGGAAGCGCTTTATCCCGAAAGCTATAATTCCGGCAGCGGCGAATTTGTTCCGCTGCCCGGCGGGCCTTACTTTTATAAAGGGGAGCATACCATAAGGGTGTTCAATAACGGCGGAGGCTCCGCCAGCTATGACGCGCTGGGCCTTATGCCCGTGTACGTCCAGCTTCCCCGCCAAAACGGGAATACGCTCAAATACGAATGCGAGGAAAGCTTCAGTATTGCGGCGGACAGTGTCTATACGCACGCGCCTTCCTACGGCAGCTCGGGTGCGGGGTACCAGGAGCTGCTGAACGGGAGCTTTGAGCTGACCGTCTTTGTCCCCGCCGCGGGAAACTATTTTGTGGAGACCGCGTCGATGCGCACCGACGCCAACAGCAAATGCGACTATTTTAAAGTCAATAATGGGACAAACTACCTGATTTCCACACCGGACACCGTTCCCGCGAACACGTGGCATGTTTCCGGGCCCGGTAGGGAAAACTGGGAAAACGGCTATGTCGTTCCGCTTCCGCCGGTCGGCGGCATCACCTTTTTGGCGGGCAGAAACACGGTCACGATCTCGGCGAACTGGGGCTATTGCGCTTATGACTATATCCTTCTCACGCCGGCCGACTGTCTCCTGCCCGAATCGCAGGGCGACGGCGGTCTGCGGTATTCCCGCTATGACGGCGTAAATGCCGCGAACGCAAAGCTCCTGGTTCCCGCCGCGGGCACATATCTGGCCTCGTTCGAAGACGGCGAGCAGGAACTTGATTATGGAAAAAACATAATTCCCCTGGTCATGGATACAAACGCAGTCACGCTGACACTCTTGTCAAAGGACGGGGCGGAGCAGGCCGCGGTCGATAAGGTCGTTTCCCTGATCAACCGGGCCGTCGAACAAAACGACGTCTTCGCCCTGGACGCGGCGGAGACCGCCTATCTGACGCTTTCCGCCGCCGCGCAAAAACCGCTGGTGACAAATTATCATCAAATGACCGCCTTGCGGGACGCGCTCGGCGCGGCTTATACGGTTTCGCTGCCGAGCGGTGCCTGTACGGTCGAAAGCGGCACCACGCCGATCGGATACATACAGGTCAGTGAAAAAAGCCTGCCTGTCGGCGGGCAGCTCACGGTCACGGCGCAGGGGGCTAACGATTGGAAGCTGACGTCGCCGTCGGCCGGCGCCATCGCCTATACGCTGCACGCGCGCGGCGATCCGGACAAGACCCCGTTTATTTCATATGTCTCGGGCAAAACCGGCGAGGACCCCGCGCTCTATCTCGCGGTAACGCTCGATCCTTCCGGTGTGGCGAACGCAGCCGGCGTTTCATACAGCGGAAATATTATCTTTTCAGTTGCCTATACCCGGTCGTAATTTGGGGGATTTTGGGCTTTTGGGGTGTGATCGTTCATGAATATGACGGCGCGAATTCCCGGCGGGAATTATCGGTGCGGCCTGCCTGTGACGGATCAGGTTCACGGCGCTTCGCCGCGGGGACTGCCGGACAGGCGGGACGGGTTTCACCGGATAGGTCAAATTATTGCGGGAATACAGGGAGGAAAATGATGAAAACGTCGTCTTTTGTAAAAGGCTTGGGC
>JAISDV010000013.1 GCA_031264545.1 Oscillospiraceae bacterium
GCATTCCGGGCAGCTTTCAGGAAAGATAAAGGGCGCGGCACCCTCGGGGCGCTTTTCGCGCAGGACCTCGAGAATTTCCGGGATGATTTCCCCGGCCTTCTGGATCAGCACGGTATCTCCGATCCGGATATCCAGCCTGTCAATATTATCCTGATTGTGCAGAGTCGCATTGGTAACGGTCGTTCCGGCCAAACGTACGGGTCTGACAAGGGCCTTAGGCGTCAGTACGCCTGTACGCCCGATCTGGACGGTGATGCGCTCGACGACGGTTTCCTTTTTTTCAGGGGGATATTTATACGCCGCCGCCCAGCGCGGCGCCTTCGCGGTCGAGCCGAGCGCCGCCCGTTCCGCAAGGCTGTTGAGCTTGATGACCGCGCCGTCGATATCATAGGGCAGCGCGTCGCGGTTTTCGCCCAGCCACGCCACCTGTTCCCTGCAGGCCGCGAAATCGGCGCAGACCCGGTAAGGCACGACGGGAAAGCCCATTTCCCTCAGGGCGTCCAGCGTTTCGGCGTGCGTCACGAAGCGCCTGCCCTCAGAGAGCTGGATGTTGAAAACGATGACATCGAGCCGGCGGTCTGCCGTGATTTTGCTGTCGAGCTGGCGCAGGGAGCCCGCCGCCGCGTTTCGCGGATTGGCAAAGAGCTTTTCGCCGCTGATCTCGCGCTCCGCGTTCAGCGCCGCAAAGGTCTCGCCGGACATGTAGACCTCGCCGCGTACGATGAGACGGAGCGGGGCGTTTTTCAGCGTTTTCGGGAGCGAGGCGATGGTCAAAAGATTATTTGTGACGTCCTCACCGGTCACGCCGTCGCCCCGCGTCGCCCCGCGGACAAGCCTTCCGCCGAGGTACTCGACGGCGACGGAAAGCCCGTCGATCTTCGGCTCGGCCACGTATTCGCCGTGCCCGCCCAGCGCTTCGTCCGTGCGGCTGATGAAGCCCTCGAGCGCCTCGAGGGAAAACACGTCGTTCAGGCTTTCGAGCGGGACGGCGTGCCGCACCGGCGAAAACAGCGGCGAAGCCGTTCCGCCGACCCTCAGTGAGGGAGAATCCGGCGAGGACAGTTCCGGATGCGCGTTCTCGAGCGCGATGAGCTTCTGCATCAGCGCGTCGTATTCAAAATCCGTGATTTTCGGGGCGTCAAGGTCATAATAAGCCGCCGCGTGTGCCGTTATTACCGCTCTGAGCTGTTCTATTTCCGTCCTTGCATCCATTGTGAAACTCCGTTTCTAGGGTGAAACCATGCTGAGATAGGCCTCCGGGACCTTGCCGACGATGACCGTTTCGGCGATCAGCACCTCACTGACGACTTCGGTGGATCTCAGCTCCCAAGGCAGCAGCACGTCAATCTCGACCCTGACCTCGAGGATGATCTGGTGTTTGATCTGGTTAATTCCGGCCGCGGCCAGCTCGTTGCGGAAATCGGCGTAGGAGCTGGTCAGCATCAGGATTCGGACCGGGACCCGGGGGCCGCGGCCCATGAGCAGGTTCATGCCGAGAAGGTTGCCGAGCGGGATGTGCAGGTCATGCAGGCCGCTGTTTGTCGCGGAGATCACATCCCGAAGGATCTCGCTGGAGAGCGTATTGATCCGCGCCATGTTGGCCGATATGGCCGTAATATTGCCGTTGTTGTCCTTTTGGAGGCTGACAAAGTAATCGTAATCGTACAGGCCCCCGCGCATCCGCTCGTTGATTTTGTCGTTGATCGTCGCGGTGATCAGGTCCGAAGCGTCGGAAAGCGCCATGTCTCCCGAAACCTTCTTCAGGAAGCTGCCCGCCGTGACCAGCAATACGGCGATAACGAGCAGGGCCGCAAGTGCCGCAGCAGCCGCTCTTTTTTCCGGTGAGCGCCGGAGCCCGGCGGCGCTTCCGCGGATAGGGCGCCTCAAGGGCGCGCGCCTTCTAATCAATGGCATAAGGATACCCCCTATGCCATTTATATGCGATCTGAAGACAAAAATACCTGAATTGGTTTACATAATCATTATGCTTTGAGCAGCTCCGCGGCGGCGAGCATGATGCCCAGCTTGCCGGACTCATAGCTCAGGCCGCCCTGCACGAAGCCGAGGTAAGGCGCGCGCATCGGCCCGTCGCAGGAGAGCTCGATCGATGCGCCCTGAATGAAAGCGCCGGCCGCCATTACGATTTCGTCCTCATAGCCGGGCATTGCCCAGGGAACGGGGGTGACGTGGGAATCGATCGGAGAACCCGACTGGATGCCCTTGCAGAAGCGCAGAAGCTTTTCCGCGCTGCCGAATTCGATCGTCTGGATGATATCATACCGGGACTCGGCCTGCGCGGGCGTGGATTTCAGGCCCAGGCGCGCCATCAGTCCGGCGCAGAAGGCAACGGTTTTCAGCGCCTGTGAGACTGTGTGCGGCGCCATGAAAAAACCCTGGTAAAGCAGGCGGTTATTGCCCAGTGTGCTGCCGCACGCCCCGCCGATGCCGGGCGCGGTCAGCCGCATGGCGGCGCGTTCGACAAGGTCGGCCCGTCCCGCGACATAGCCGCCGGTCGGGGCAAGGCCGCCGCCGGGATTTTTGATCAGGGAGCCGGCGATGAGATCCGCGCCGGCCGCCGTCGGCTCAAGCTCCTCGGTGAATTCACCGTAACAGTTGTCAACGAGAATGCTCGCATTTCTGTTGACCGCGCGCACGGCCTCGATGATCGTTCCGATCTCGGCGACGCCGAAGGCGCGGCGCAGCGCGTAGCCGCGGGAGCGCTGAATTTCGACAGCTCCGACCCTCGGATCGGAAGCGGCCCTTTTAATGCCCGCAATATCAGGCCCGCCGTCCGGCAGCAGGTCGACCTGCGCATAATCGATGCCGTAGGATTTCAGCGAGCCCGCGGTTTCATTTGCGATGCCGATGGTGCGGCGCAGGGTGTCGTAGGGCGTGCCGGTAACGGAGAGCAGGGTGTCGCCGGGACGGCAGACGGCGAACAGCGCCGCTGCGATCGCATGTGTGCCGTTGACAAAGCCTAAGCGCACGAGCGCGCTTTCAGCCCCGAAAACGCGGGCATATATTCTGTCCAGCGTGTCTCGGCCGAGGTCGTTGTAGCCATAGCCGGTCGTTCCGGCAAAGCAGGCCTCCGAGACACGAAATTCCTGAAAGGCCGACATGACCTTGAAGGTGCAGGCCTCGGCGACCCTGCTGAAGCCGGCGAACACGCCGGCGAGCTCTTTTTCGACCTCGGCGGCAAGCCCCCGGATCTCAGGCGATATTTTAAGCTGACGCATTGCTCTGTCCTTCTTTTAGATCCGCTCTGAAAAGCAGCTTTCCATCAATAGTTCAGAATTTCGCTCTTGGCGGTTCAAAAGCGGTGGTGCGATTTTCTTTATCAATGGTGTAACAGTTCTTCTGGATATGATTCATTAAACGGTCAGCGCCATGACTTATCAGATACGCATGAATTAAAAGATTGTTCTAAGCAATTCTGTTTAGATTTCGTGATGCCTTTTTACTCAATTTGATACCAGTTATCCATCCTCTAAGGCTTTAGCTTAACTTCTGTTATCAAAATGCTATCAGGGTTTTATTATCAACCTAAACCGGCATTGCTTGGAATTATAACATTATATCTCCTGAATGCCAATCTCTTTTAGGTATCGGTATGTACCATCATAATAATCATGGGGCCTTGTTAGGTCAACATCGCTCCCGTGTGGAATAAAGATTATCATTCCTTGCCTAGCTTTCGTTAGTAAGACTCGATAAGCATTTTTCAGATACAGTACATTTTCAGGCTTGTTGATATTCGTCCATTTTGAACCAGTGAAGCTATAGTACTCAAAGTGATCTCGAACAAACCGGAGATTTGCATCCCAGCATACTATGGTCCAGTCAAGCTCAAGTCCCTGAATATCAAACTCTGTAGCTGTGTCCTCAAGAAAGTAAGAGGAACGCACATCATCTGCATTATTCAAAAACCAGGTTGTCGCATCAACCTTACTTTGCACCCATATTCCATAGCTGCGAAGGCGCCTTG
>JAISDV010000117.1 GCA_031264545.1 Oscillospiraceae bacterium
CCCGTCCAGAGCGGATAATCCGGTGCGGGGATGAGAATTTCGTCTCCGCAGTCGAGCAGGCCCTGCATACACATCATGATCAGCTCGGAAACGCCGTTGCCCGTGTAAATATCATCCACGCCCACGCCTTCTATGCCCTTCGATTTGTCGTAGGCGGCGATGGCCTCACGCGCGGGGAGGATACCCTTCGAGTCGGAGTAGCCCTCTGAGAGGGCAAGCGTTCTGCCGATGGCACCGACCACGCGGCCGGGGGCCTCGAAGCCGAAAGCGCCGGGATTTCCGATGTTGAGCTTGAGTATTTTCGCGCCGGCCGCCTCCATGGCGTTGGCCGCGTCAAGGACGGGGCCGCGCACGTCGTAGGCGACATTGCTGAGCTTTTTCGATTTCTGGATTTCCTTCATAAAAAAGATCATTCCTTTCGCTGCTGGTGAATATTCAGGCTGTGCGTAAGCCAAACAAAAAACCCTAAGCATCGTCTGATGCTTAGGGCGAACGACTGTCCGTGTTACCACCTAAATTCGGGAAAGCTCCCGCGCTCGACCGGTACTTGGACGCGCCGCATACCGCGCTCCCTGTAACGGCGGAGACCCCGACGAAGCGTACTTGCAGGCAACTGCTTTCCGTTCACAGCTCAAAGGCGGCTTCGGCGCTCCGCTCATGAAGCCTTGCAGCAAACGGCTTCTCTCTGCGTTTCACTCGGCGCGTACTAGTCCTTTTCACAGCTTTTATCCTATTGGTGCTCATTATAAACAACGTTTCCGCGCTTGTCAACAGCCATTTTCAGCGAGAACCTGTATGCACGGCGCGGAAAGCCGTCTATACGGGCTCCGGCAGCTTGCAGACGTCGACCCATTCGAGGGCTCCGGAATACCGGTAGAGCTCCTCCGGCGTCATTTCGACCGCGCTGCGCGCGCTGCCCGCGGCGGGAAAGACCGTGCGGAAGCGCCGGACGGAGCTGTCGATATAGACGGCGACGCCGGCGTTGATTCCGAAAGGGCAGACCCCGCCGACGGCGTGGCCGACCAGTGAGACGGCCTCGTCCGCGGTCAGCATTTTGGCCTTGAAGCCGAATTGATCCCTGAACCTGTGATTATCGACCCGCGCGTCGCCTGCCGCGACGACAAGAAGGCAGCCCGCGCCGCTTTTGAAGGACAGCGTTTTTGCGATGCGCTCCGGCACAACGCCCAGGGCCTGTGCGGCCAGCTCGACCGTCGCGCTTGAAACGTCGAATTCCCTCACCCGGTCTTCCACCCCGCAGGATCGCAGATGCGCGCGGGCCTTCTCAATGGACATAGGCTGTCTCTCCTGTCTTGTATATGCGGTATGCGCTTATCTTAGCACGATGCGCCGGTAAATGCAAATATTCAAAATATTCACTAAAATTTGGATAAATAAAGGTAAAATCTAAAAATATCCATTAATATTGCAATATTATTGCATTACGGCTATTGCCTTTTTGGAAATAGAATGGTATAATTCCCGCATGAGGCTGGGGGACGCTTGGCCGCTTTTCGTCCGGCGGCCCGTATTTTCCCGCGGCGACGGCTCAATTTTCCGGAGGATAAGCTTGAAACAAGTTCAAACTTATATTTATTTCAGTGCATTTTGCCCGCCCTGCGGGCAAGCGCAAAACACGCACGTAATGACAAGTCCTTTTCACAGTCATTTTGTGCCTGTAGAGCAGCGAAAGGAAGGGTCATAAACATGAGCGATATTAGAAAATGCGTGCTTGCCTATTCCGGCGGCCTCGATACGTCCATCATCATCCCGTGGCTGAAGGAAAATTACGGCTGTGAGGTCATCGCCGTTTCCGGCAATGTCGGCCAGGCCGACGAGCTCGAGGGGCTTGAGGAAAAGGCGCTGAAAACCGGCGCGAGCAAGCTCTATGTCCTCGACCTGATCGACGACTATGCCGAGAATTACATTATCCCCGCAATGAAGGCCGGCGCGAAGTACGAGACCTATCTGCTCGGCACCTCGACCGCGCGTCCCTGCATCGCCAAGGGCCTTGTCGAGGTCGCGCTCAAGGAAGGCGCCGACGCGATCTGCCACGGCTGCACCGGCAAGGGTAATGACCAGGTGCGCTTCGAGCTGGCCGTCAAGGCGCTGGCCCCCCGGATGAAAATTATCGCGCCCTGGCGCGAATGGGACATCAAGAGCCGTGACGAAGAGATCGCATATGCCGAGGCCCACAATATCCCCTTGAAGATCAGCCGTGAGACGAATTATTCGAAGGACAAGAACATGTGGCACCTGAGCCACGAGGGGCTTGACCTCGAGGACCCCGCCAATGAGCCGGGGTACAACAGGGAAGGTTTCCTCGAAATGGGTGTTTCTCCGGAAACGGCGCCCGATAAGCCGGCCTATGTTGAGCTCGCTTTCGAAAAGGGCGTGCCTGTCGCGCTCGACGGCGAGAAGCTGAAGGTCGCCGACATTATCTGGAGGCTCAACAAGGCCGGCGGGGAAAATGGCATCGGAATTATCGACATTGTGGAAAACAGGCTTGTCGGCATGAAGTGCCGCGGCGTTTATGAGACCCCGGGCGGGACGATCCTTTATCACGCGCATCAGGTGCTTGAAACGCTCTGTCTCGACAGGCAGACCGCGCACCTCAAGGAGCAGCTTTCCGTTACCTACGCGGAGCTGGTCTATAACGGCCAGTGGTTCACGCCGCTTAAAAAGGCGCTCGACGCCTTTGTGGACGCGACGCAGGAAACAGTCACGGGTAAGGTCACGCTCAAGCTCTACAAGGGCAACATCATCAATGCGTCCGTCACCTCGCCCTATTCGCTCTATTCCGAGGCTATCGCGACCTTTGGCGAGAGCGATTACAACCAGAAGGACGCGGAAGGCTTCATCAATCTCTTCGGCCTGCCCGTCAAGGTCAGGGCGCTGATGGAGCAGGGGCTTTTGACGCAGGATTTATTTGTTTGACATCCGCGTTTCGGCATTGTATGATACATGTGTAATGATGGGACATACGGTCGGGGAGTAGTGGAATGAAACGCAGCACGAAAATCGGCATTGTGACGAGCGGCGGCGACTGTCAGGGACTGAACGCCGCGATCCGCGGGGTAGGTAAGGCGCTCTTCCAGCACCTGGACAACGCGGAGATCTTCGGCATGTACGATGGCTATCGCGGGCTGATCGAGGGCGATTACAAATACATGGAGGAGCGGGATTTTTCCGGTATCCTGACGCAGGGCGGAACGATACTCGGCACCTCCCGCCAGAACTACATTGCCGGAAAGGCCATTCTGGACGAGGGCGGCAATGACGCCATGCCCGCCATGATGGACACCTATAATCGTCTCAATCTCGACTGCCTGGTCGTCATGGGGGGAAACGGCACACAGAAGAGCGCGAAGCTCCTCGTGGATGCGGGGATGAACGTGATCACCCTGCCGAAAACCATCGATAACGACATCTTCGGGACGGATACGACCTTCGGTTTTCAGAGCGCTGTGGACATTGCCACGAATGTCATCGACTACATCCATTCCACGGCGAGCTCTCACAGGCGCATCTTCGTGGTCGAGCTGATGGGGCGGGACGCGGGCTGGCTCACGCTCGATGCTGGCGTTGCCAGCGGAGCGGATGTGGTGCTCATTCCCGAAATACCCTATGATATTGAGAAGGTAGCGCAGGCGATCGACCATCGCCGCAAGCAGGGACGCTATTATACCATCGTCGCCGTGGCCGAGGGCGCGGTATCAATCCACGACGCGGTCCTCACTGAGGAGGCGCGAAGGCGCGCGAAGGCGCTCATGAAGCACTCGACCATCTCCTACCGTATTGCAAGCGAGCTGGAAAGCCTCAGCGGTCAGGAAGCGCGCGTCACCGTGCCCGGGCACTACCAGCGGGGCGGGCCTCCCTGCCCTTATGACCGCGTGCTGGCGACGCAGTTCGGCACCGCCGCGGCGCGGCTCATCATCGAAAAACAGTACGGCTACATGATCGGCGTTCAGGGCGGCAGGATCGTTCCGGTCCCGCTTGAGGACGCGGCAAGCCGGACAAAGTTCCTGCCCAAGGATCACCCGCTGATCGAAACGGCGCGGGATATCGGTATTTTCCTCGGCGACTGATGGGGCACCGGATGCAATCAGGCTTTGAATTTCGGCGGTCCGCTCCGGCGGTCCGCCCTTCGTTTTGATAGGCTTGAATCCGCCTCGCCGCCGTGGTATACTGGTAAAATAGATAGAACACGGCGCTATGGAGGGATTGCGATGGCGGACTTGGATATCAGGCAGGCGTGGGCGCTCCTGAAGGAATATAACCGGGAGGCTTTCCATCTGCGGCACGCGCAGACCGTTGCCCTGTGTATGCGGTATTTCGCGGAGACGGAGGGCTTTGCCGGCGAGGCCGATTTTTGGGAGATCGCCGGGCTTTTGCATGATCTGGACTTCGAGCTGTATCCTGAGCAGCACTGCGTCAAGTGCCAGGAGATCATGCGGGAGAGGGCGCTTGACGAAAAGCTGATTCGCGCGGTGGCAAGCCATGGCTATGGTATCTGTACGGATATTGTTCCCGAGCACCCCATGGAGAAGCTTCTTTTCGCTTCGGACGAGCTGACCGGCCTGATCGGCGCGGCCGCGCTGATGCGTCCCTCCAGAAGCGTTCAGGATATGGCGCTGAGCTCGCTGAAGAAGAAATATAAGGACAAGCGGTTTGCCGCGGGCTGCAGCCGCGCGGTCATCGAGCGGGGGGCGCGGCTTCTCGGCTGGGAGCTGGAAACGCTGCTTTCAAAAACGCTCGAGGCCCTGCGCGCGGTCGAGGACAAAATCAATGACGAGAATTACTATGAACGCTGACGGTGCGGGAAGAAAGCCCGTAAATTCGCGGTAAATTCAGCGCCGGCAGGCGGTTGGCAAGCTTCGGCAAATTTGGAGGAGCGCAGGAAACATGGAGAAGTTTGGACTCAATGATCTGAGAGAGAAATTCCTTTCATTTTTTGAAAGCAAGGGGCATCTGCGTCTGCCCAGCTTCTCGCTGATCCCGCAGAACGACGCCTCTTTGCTGCTGATCAATTCCGGTATGGCCCCGATGAAGCCGTGGTTCACGGGTGAGCAGGCGCCGCCGAGCCGCCGTGTCTGCACCTGCCAGAAATGTATCCGCACGGGCGATATCGACAACATCGGGCACACCTCGCGCCACGGCACCTATTTCGAGATGCTCGGAAACTTTTCCTTTGGAGACTATTTCAAGCGCGAGGCCATTTCCTGGAGCTGGGAATTCCTGACCTCGCCGGACTGGCTCGGCATGGACCCGGACAGGCTCTATCCCTCGGTTTATCTCGAGGACGACGAGGCCTTCGCGATCTGGCGGGAGCTGATCGGCATCCCTGAGGCGCGCATTGCCAAGCTCGGCAAGGCGGATAACTTCTGGGAGCATGGCTCCGGCCCCTGCGGCCCCTGCTCCGAGATTTATTTCGACCGCGGGGAGAAATACGGCTGCGGAAGGTCCGACTGCAGGGTCGGCTGCGACTGCGACCGCTTTATCGAGATCTGGAACAACGTGTTTACCCAGTTCAATAACGACGGCGCGGGACACTATACCGACCTCGCGCAGAAGAATATCGACACCGGCATGGGACTCGAGCGGCTTGCCGTCGTATGCCAGGGCGTCGATTCCCTGTTCGACGTCGATGCCGTGATGCGCATTACGAACAAGGTCGGCGAAATGACCGGCGCGCGCTATGGCCGGTCCGAAAGCGTCGACGTCTCGCTGCGCGTCATCACCGACCATATCCGTTCGGCGACCATGATGATCTGCGACGGCGTGCTCCCCTCAAACGAGGGCAGGGGCTACGTCCTGCGCAGGCTTCTGCGCCGCGCGGCACGGCACGGCAAGCTGCTCGGCGTGAACGACCCGTTCCTCTTCGCGGTCTGCGCAACGGTCATTGCCGAGAGCAGGGCGGCCTATCCCGAGCTCGTTCAGAAGCAGGCTTATATTACCCGCATCATCCGGATCGAGGAGGAAAGCTTCGCCAGAACCATAGACGCGGGCATGAAGCTCGCCTGCGATATGCTCGAGGCGCAAAAGCGCCGGGGAGAGACGCTGTTTGACGGCGCGAGCGCCTTCAAGCTCTATGACACCTACGGCTTTCCCGTCGACCTCACGGCCGAGATCGCGGGCGAGCAGGGGCTTCTGGTCGACCGCGCGGTCTTCGACGCGTGTATGCAGGCGCAGCGCGTCCGCGCGCGAGAGGCCAGGGCCGCTATGGGCGACCTTGCCTGGGCGGGCGTTGACCTCGGGCTTGACAGCACGCCCACAAAATTCATCGGCTACGACTGCGGCGCGCAGGCGGGAAGGGTGCTCGCCATCGTCGTCGGTGAGGAGCTCTCGTCGAAGGCCGTCGGGGGAGATGAGGCGATTTTCGTTCTGGACAGGACGCCCTTCTACGCCGAAATGGGCGGACAGACAGCCGACCGCGGCACGATCACGGCCGCTGGCGGCGAATTCACCGTCACCGACGTCCAGAAGAACAAGTCCGGGAAATATATGCACCATGGCGTGATGAAGGCCGGCTTTATCTCCGTTGAGGACACGGTCACGGCGGCGATAGACCCGGACCGCCGCCAGGCCGTTATGCGCGCCCACTCGGCGACGCATTTGCTCCACAAAGCGCTGCGGACGGTTCTCGGCGAGCATGTCGAGCAGGCCGGCTCCCTCGTGGAGCCGGACAGGCTGCGTTTTGACTTCACGCACTTCTCGGCGGTGACCCCGGAGGAGTTGACCGAGATCGAGCGCCGGGTCAACCGCGCGATACTGGCGGGTTACCCGGTCGATATTCGGGAAATGCCGATGAACGAGGCGCGGGCGCTCGGTGCGATGGCGCTGTTTTCCGAAAAATACGGCGACCTTGTGCGCGTCGTCAATATGGGCGGCTATTCCGTCGAGCTGTGCGGCGGCACGCACCTGGACAACACGGCAAAGATCGGCCCCTTCCGCATTGAGAGCGAGTTTTCCGTCGCGGCCGGCGTCCGCCGCATCACGGCCATTGCCGGCGAGCTGGTGATGGAGGAGATGCGCCGCGGGTCGGAGCTTCTCCGCCGTCTTTCCGCCGCGCTCAAGACAAACACGGGCGACGTTGAGGAAAAATTCCTCCAATTGGTCCAGGATTTCAAAAACGCCAGAAAGCTTATTGAGAGGCTTCAGGCGCAGCAGCTCAGGAGCGAGGCGGACAGGGTCATGTTCGGCGCGAAAACGATCAAAGGCCTGAAAATCATAACCGGCGTGATTCCGGGCGTTTCCCCGGATGCGCTCCGCCAGATGGGCGACATGCTGCGCGACAGGGATGAAAGCCTGGTTGCCGTGCTGGCCTCGGCCGGCGGTGAGAAGATCAGCCTTGTTTCCGTCTGCGGCGACGGCGCGATTGCGCGCGGCATCCGCGCGGGCGATCTGATCAGGCACGTCACGGCCATTACGGGCGGCAGCGGCGGCGGCAAGCCCCAGCGCGCGATGGGCGGCGCCAAGGATGAGCTGCTGCTCGACGACGCGCTCGCGGCGGTAGATAACTATGTCGATGAGAAGGCGCAGTCCTGAGACCTGAGCAGCCTGTTCGAAACAGGATTAGCATGATTTTTCACGCTAAATACGCTAAATTTAAGCGCGAAGCGGGCTTATTTCACAAAACTGCGCTTCATGTGCAAAAAGCTCCTGCTCTTTTAAATGGTCTGTTTGTGTCTTGCGCGCAGCGAAAGGAATGATCTTTGTTATGTCAGACTGCATTTTCTGCAAAATTATTGCCGGGGAGCTCGCCTCGGACAAGCTCTATGAGGATGAGGGCGCGGTCGCCTTCCGTGATATCCATCCACAGGCGCCGGTGCACTTTCTCGTTGTTCCCAAGCGGCACATCGCGTCCGTCGCGGAGATCACGCCTGAAAATTCCGGCGCCGCAGCCCATTGCTTTGAAGTGATCGCAAAACTGGCCGTTCAGGAAAAGCTGAGCGGCGGCTTCCGCGTTATCAGCAACTGCGGCGAAAACGCGGGGCAGACCGTTCCGCATATCCATTTCCACGTGCTCGCCGGCAAAACGCTCGGAGCCGCGATGGTATAGCGGTTTATCGCGCCTTATATCGAAGGTGAAAGCCCGGCGGCGGGCGGAGAGGTCCGCCGCCCCGATCAACGGAAGGGAGGACCTGCCGTGCGAAAGCTTGCGGTCGCCGCGCTTTCTTTCTCAGCGGCTGTTTTCGCCTCGCACTATCTGGTCCCGCCCGCGCTTTTTCTGGTTTGTGCCGGAGCGGCCGTGCTGCTCT
>JAISDV010000132.1 GCA_031264545.1 Oscillospiraceae bacterium
CCGTCGCCCCCGTTGTTGCCGCTGCCGCAGAAAATCACGGCGCGCCGGTTCTCTCCCATCAGCTCGAGGGCGGCGTCGGCCAGCTGTCTGGAGGCGTTTGTCATCAGCAGGGTCGAGGGCACGCCGAGGACATGGATGGCGTAGCTGTCCGCATCCCGCATGGCTTTTGAGTCTGTTAACCGCATCCGCTTCCTCCCGCCGCTTTATTCCCGCCCGCTCCGTTATATAATATGGTATTATAGCTTTCCAAAAATAATTAGTCAAATTTTATTCTTGCCTAAACGCCCCGCCTGTGGTATAAATATTCTGTTATATGTGTGCAGTGAAAGGGAAAATAACGCTGCTGTTCCGCCAAAGAGAAGGGCTGCCGCCGGCTGAAAGCGCCCCGCGGAAAAAGCGTTTGGTTCGCCCCGGAGCCTCCGGCCAATCCCCGGCGGAGCCGCCACGTTAAAGGCGGGTTAAGCGCGGCGCTCTGCGCCGAATTTGGGTGGTACCGCGGAAGCTCGCCTTTCGTCCCGGTTTTGGGGCGGAGGGCTTTTATTTTCGCAGAAAAATTATCTGATATAAGGAGCCTTCGTCAATGAAAAAGCTGCTGCTGGAACTGAAGGACGCCTCCCTGGCCGCTATCGCTCAGGCGGACAGCGTCGACGCTCTTGAAAACCTGAGAGTCCGGTACCTCGGGAAAAAGGGCGAGCTTACGGCGATCCTGAAGCAAATGGGCGCTCTCTCGGAGCGGGAGCGTCCGGTGATCGGCCAGCTGGCCAACGAGCTGCGAGAGCGCCTGACCGGCGCGATCGAGGCCCGCCGCGCGGCGCTTTCCGTCAAATTGCTCGAAGCGCGTCTGCGCGCCGAGAAAATCGACGTGACCATACCCGGCAAGCCCGTGGACATCGGCAAAAAGCACCCGCTCAGCACAGTGTTGGACGAGGTCGAGGAAATCTTTGCCGATATGGGCTTTACCATCGCCGAGGGTCCGGAGATCGAATACGCCGACTATAACTTTACAAAGCTCAATCACGGCGAGGGCCACCCCGCCCGCGACAGGCAGGACACCTTTTATTTCACCGACGACGACAAGATCCTCCTGCGCACGCAGACCTCGCCAGTACAGGTGCGCGTGATGGAAACCCAAGCGCCGCCCATACGCGTCATCTCCCCGGGCAGGGTCTACCGCAAGGACGAGGTCGATGCGACGCACAGCCCCATGTTCCACCAGATCGAGGGGCTTGTCATCGACAAGGGCATCACCATGGGCGACCTGAAGGGCACGCTCAACACACTTCTCCGCAAGCTCTACGGTGAGCGTGCCGTGACACGCTTCCGCCCCCACCATTTTCCCTTCACGGAGCCGTCCTGCGAGGTCGATGTCCAGTGCTTCGAGTGCGGCGGCCGGGGCTGCCGCGTCTGCAAAGGAGAGGGCTGGATCGAAATTCTCGGCGCGGGCATGGTGCATCCCCGCGTGCTTGAGGGCTGCGGGATCGACAGCACGGCCTATTCCGGCTTTGCGTTCGGAGTCGGCCTTGAACGCCTCACCATGCGCCGCTTCGATATCAGCGATCTGCGCCTGATCTTTGAAAACGACGTCCGGTTCCTGAACCAGTTCTGAGTAAGGAGAAAAGTTTGAAATGCGTTCAAACTTTATATTAATTTCAGTGCGTTTTGCTCGCCCTGCGGGCAACCGCAAAACACGCACATGATGACAATTCCTTTTCATAGTCATTTTGTGCCTGAGGTGCAGCGAAAGGAATGGTCATAACAATGAAGCTTTCACGCGAATGGCTGAATGAATTCACAGATATAAAGGCGGACACAAAAGACTACTGCGACGCGATGACGCTTGCCGGCTCCAAAGCCGAGGGCTGGGAAAACGTCGGCGCGGGCATTTCCGGCGTGGTCGTCGGGAGGATCCTGGAGATTGTCCGCCACGAAAACTCCGACCATATGTGGATCTGCACGGTCGACGTGGGACAAAAGGCAGCCCTGACCGTCGTCACCGGCGCGCAGAACGTCCGGAAGGGCGACCTCGTCCCCACGGCGGCGGACAGAGCGACCCTGCCCGGCGGGGCGGCGGTCCATGCCGGGAAGCTCCGCGGCGTCGAGTCGCAGGGCCTGCTCTGCTCGCTGAAGGAGCTCGGGCTGGACACGCACGATTATCCCTACGCCATCGAGGACGGCGTCTTCGTTCTTCAGGAGCCGTGCAAGCCGGGGGACGACATTAAGGAGGTCCTCGCGCTCAACGATACCGTGGTCGAATTCGAGATCACGAACAACCGGGCGGACTGCCTTTCCGTCATCGGCCTCGCGCGCGAGAGCGCGGCTGTCTTCGACACGGCGCTCAGACTGCATAAGCCCGTGGTCAGGGGCGGCGCGGGCAGTCTGTCCGACCGGCTCGAGATCGCGATCGCCGAGCCTTCGCTTTGCGCGCGGTACACAGCCAAGATGGTCAGAAACATCCGGGTCGCGCCCTCACCCGCCTGGCTGCGCCGCCGGCTCCGCGCCTCCGGTGTGCGCCCGATCAACAACATCGTCGATATCACAAACTATGTTATGCTGGAATACGGCCAGCCTATGCACGCTTTCGACTACGCCTGTGTCAAGGGCGGAAAAATCATCGTCCGCCGCGCCAGGTCCGGCGAGGCGCTGAAGACGCTTGACGATAAGGCGCGCGTCCTCACGCCCGACATGCTCGTGATCGCCGACACGCGCGATCCCATCGGCCTTGCCGGCGTCATGGGCGGCGGCAACAGCGAAATCACCGGCCGGACCGAGATGATCGTCTTTGAGTCGGCGAACTTCAACGGTACCTCTATCCGCAGGACCGCGATCGCCCTCGGTATGCGTACGGACGCCTCCGGCCGTTTTGAAAAGGGACTCGACCCGATGAATACCGTGCCCGCCGTCGAACGCGCCTGCGAGCTTGTGGAGCTTCTTGGCGCGGGCGAGGTTCTGGACGGCACCATCGATGCCGTGGCCGCCGAGCCGAAGGAAGTCACGCTCAGCCTGGATCCGGAGCGTATCAACGCTCTGCTCGGAACGGACCTGACGCGCGATTTCATGGCCGGGGTACTCGGCAAGCTCGGTTTCCGGCTCGAGGGCGATACGATACACGTACCGGCCTTCCGCTCAGATATCGCCCATTGCGCGGACATTGCCGAGGAGATCGCCCGCTTCTACGGTTATGACAGGATAGCGCCGACGGTGTTCAGGGGCGCGGCCACGCCCGGCGGCTATTCGCCCGGGCAGAAATTCATGCGCGGGATCAGCGCGGCCTGCCGCGGCATGGGTTTTTTCGAGGTCATGACCTATTCCTTCGGCAGCCCGAACGCCTGGGACATGATACGCCTTCCCGCGGACAGCCCCCTGCGCCGGGCATTCGTCATCCAGAACCCGCTCGGCGAGGACACAAGTGTCATGCGCACGACTGCCCTGCCCGCCATGCTCGGCGTGCTCGGCACGAACCTTGCCAAACGCAATATGAACGTCAAGCTCTTCGAGCCCGCGACGGTCTATCTGCCCGCGGAGGGTCAGGCGCTGGCCGACGAGCAGCGCGTCCTTGTGCTCGGAGAATACGGGAAGGATGCGGATTTCTTCGCGCTCAAGGGCTGTATCGAGGCGCTCCTTACCGGGCTGCGTATCAAAAACGTCCGCTTTGAAGCGGTTTCGGATAACCCGTCCTACCATCCCGGCCGCTGCGCAAGGATCAGCTGCGGTGAGCGCCCGCTGGGTGTGATGGGTCAGGCGCACCCCTCCGCGGCCGCGGAATTCGGACTGAATATCCCGGTCTTTACAGCCGAGCTGAGCGTCTCTGCCCTGATGGCCGGCGTTTCCGGCGAGCCTTCCTATGTGCCCCTGCCGCGCTTCCCGGCCATCACGCGCGATATCGCGGTCGTCTGCGATTCTGCGGTCACGGTTGCTGCCCTCACGGAAAGCCTGCACGAGGCGGGCGGGGACTGCCTTGAAAGCTGCCGCCTGTTCGACGTTTATACGGGCGCGGGCATCCCTGAGGGCAAGCGCAGCGTCGCTTTCTCGCTTTCCATGCGTGCCAGGGATCAGACGCTTACGGACGAGCACGCCGACGAAATCGTCCGATTGATTCTTGCGAAGCTTGAAAAGCGCCACGGCGCTGTAATAAGGTAAGGCCTTTTGTGTCAAAATGTAACTGAATAGTAATATTATACCGCTTTACTCCTGCCATAATTTTGCTATAATGAGTTTGCGGGATTGAAGGGGGCTGTAAGCATGGAGGACGCGACGCGCAAGTTCAATGTCATTGATAACAGGGCGGAAATGAAGGAGATATTGTCCTCCGTCTATAACGCTCTCGTCGTGAAGGGCTATAATCCGATCAACCAGATCGTGGGGTACATCCTCTCGGAGGATCCCACCTATATAACCAATTATAATAACGCGCGCAGCCTGATCTGCCGCATAGACCGTGATGAGCTGCTGTATGAGCTGGTCGTCAGCTACCTCGAGAAGTAAGGCAGCCCGGTTTGGATTGAAAATCTGCGCCCTTTACAGCGGGCGCAGATTTGTGTTTTTCTTCCCGAATTGGCTTGACAAGTCCGGGTAATATAGTATAATGACTCTTGCGTCTGCCAGACATTCAAAATACAGCGGGATTGTGTAAAGGTAGCACAGCAGACTCTGACTCTGTTTGTGAGGGTTCGAATCCTTCTCCCGCTGCCAGCAGGGTGCTGTGATTTAGATGCACCCCCGAAAAACCCGCTATTTTAGCGGGTTTTTCGGCGTTCTAAGGGCAAAAATCTGATCTCCCGTTTTAAGGATGACAAAAGCCCGATTTTGGCTTGCGAGAGATTGAACCACGCGTGATCGCGGAAATCCCAAAATCGAATACAACCTGCTGAAAGCCTATTGGAATCAAAAAGCCGGTGGGCTTTTTGCATAGGAGGGAGAAAAACACGATGCCAAATTTCAGAATGAGCGGACGGGAAGCCCACGAACGCCTCGCCAAACGATACCCCATAGGAACGCGGATCGAACTGCAAAGCCTATGCAACGACGAGCCGGGGATGCCGAGAGGCTTGCGTGGAACCGTGACCGGACATGACAACCAAGCAGAAGCTCACGCTGTACGAGGGCCTGACGGACGCGGAGAGCCGGGCGGACAAATTCCGCGCCCTCATGAACACGGGACTGAGCTGGAACAAGGTTATGGACAGCTTCGACCAATACGCGGCGCTGGAGGCGGACGAGGCCATGAAGGCCACGGAGAAGGCGACGGCGCTGGCGAAGTGGGCGGACAAGCAGGGCTACACGGACAAGCAGAAGGCGGCGGTCAAGGATCAACTGAAATTCTTCACCATCGCCCCGGCGGACGCCGCGCGCAACGACGCGCTCACCGGAGCCGGCCTGACGGCGGAGGACGCCTACACGCTGACGGAGGCTTTTCGGAAGCTGACGCCGCAGGAGGGCCATGAGAACGTCA
>JAISDV010000136.1 GCA_031264545.1 Oscillospiraceae bacterium
CGCTATCTGTGAGGGTCGTCTATGAAGGCTGATTGTCAAGGACGGTTTTGCGCATTGCCGATACCCCGCACAACATCCGGCTGTGCCTGCCGATATGCTGCGGACGGAGCTGTCCGTGAGGGATATATACCGATGATCACGTACCCGCGGGATATCTGCAGCATACTCTCGCCGAAAATGTGCTCTAAAGGGGGAAATGTGTCATGCTGCTATTGATTGAAAGCGCGGTCTTGTGCGGGCTTTTCACGGCGCTCATACTGCCGCCCCTCTACAAAAACCCGCTGTCACAGCTTATGAATTATCCTGCGGCGATCCGGGCGCGTGTCGAAGTGCTGCCGCAATACCGGGACGCGCTCCTTCGGGTCAAAACAAAAAAACGCGCGCAGAAAATCGCGTTCGTGCCTATCGCCGCGCTGGCGTTTGCCGCCGTCGCGTACTTCTCGGGCAAGCGGACGTTCGGCGCGGCGTTCGTTCATCTGTTCTCACTGGCGTTCGTTGTAAACCTGTACGACCTGCTTGTGCTGGATATTCTGATTTTCTGCCGCGATAAGCGGCTCAGGATCCCCGGCACGGAGGATATGGCGCGCAAATACAGAAATCCGATACACCATATCAAGGCTGCAATCAAGGGGACGGCTGTCAGCGTCATCCTCGCCGCGCCTGCCGCCGGGCTTGCAGCGCTGATGAATCGAATCACGGAGCTTTCTTAGTGGTGAGTAATATCGCTGCCGAACGTCAGCGCGGCTTTTGTAATGCTGCGATCAGCTGCTCTGAGATACAGATCAAGCTTTCGGACACACGACAGACTATCCCGGCAAGCACACCGCTGTGCGCACGCGCTTCGATTTTATGCCGCGGCGCGGGCCGCGCCGCATGGCACATTTTTATAGCTTGCCTATGGCAAGCTATAAAAATGACCCTGTAAAACAGGGTCATTGAAAGGTTGGGCCGGAGGCCTTTTATTTTTTCAGCGCTTCCAAAAACCTGTGGAGCAGCGCCGCGGTTTCGGCGCGGGTCGCGCCGCCCTTCGGGTCAAAGCTGCCACCGGGCCTGCCATTTATGATACCGGCCCTGTACAACGCTTCTACCGCCGCTTTCGCGTAGGAGGCGACCGCCGCCTCGTCTCCGAAGGCCGCGGAGCCTCTCACTGCCGGAAGCGCCAGGCCGTCCTTCTCCGCGCGGCGGAGGAGAATAACCGCCAGGTCCTGCCGCGTGACCGGCGCTTCGGGTGCGAATTGATCGCCGCCGATGCCTGTAACGAGCCCGTTTGCCGCCGCCCAGGCCACTGCGCCGGCATAGTATTTGTCCGCCGCCACGTCGGTAAACGGGGCAGCGCCGGATGTGCCGGGGCTGCCGGCCGCGCGGTAGAGAACGGTCACGAGCATGCCCCTTGTGACGGAAAGGCCGGGACTGAAGGTGTTGGCGCTTGTGCCGTTCATCACGCCGTTTGTGTGGACATACGCCACATCGCCGTAGAACCAATCGGCCTCTTTCACATCTATAAACGGATTTTCCCATTTCGCCGTCCATTTGGCATAAACGGTGACGCTTCCCGTCAGGCCCGCACCGAAGTCGAACACCGCCGTCAAAGCCTTGTCGGAATACCAGCCCGCGAAGGTGAAACCGTCTTTTACCGGATCGGCCGGCCGGACCGCTTTGCCGTTATACCCCACATGCTGCTCGTCAACTTTGCTTCCGCCGTTGGTTTCAAAGCGCATTGTGTAATAGGCCGGACCGCTTTCGACGCCCGCCGTTTCAAAGTTCGCGGTCAGGGTCACGGCGTTGGCGGGCATGTTAAACGCGGCGGGGTTGGCCGTATTGCTCGCGAGCGTTACGCCGTCCGCCGTCCAGCCGGCAAAGCGGTACCCGCTGTTGGCCGCAGCGGTCACACGGATGTCCGCACCCTGCGCGTAGCTGCCGTTTGCCGTGCCGGACACCGTACCGCCCGTCTCCGCCGCGGCGGTAAAGGCGTAGGGCCCGGGCTGCGGCACATCACTTGCGACGTGCACCGGCCAGCCGCCGTCGGCAAGGATCCACTCGTACACTATGGACAGCGCGTGCTCAACGCCGTACTCCTCATAGATGTTTTCGGCGACGGCTTCGCGGCCCGCGTTCAGCGCGGCAAGGAGCGCGGAGGCGTTATTTATCTCGACGACCGCGCCTGCCGGCACATCGTAGCCGTAACCTATCGCTTCATACGATGTATCGCCCGTGAAGTAGTTACGGCTGACGGTGTGCCCGCCATAGGTATTGGCATAGCCGAACAGCACGCCGATATCATGAGAACCTTGGGAATAGGGATCGGACACCCGAACGCCGCCGCCTGCCGGCGGCACATAATAATTGTTGATGGCCGAATCGTACAGTATTCCCGCGATGCCGCCTATGCTGGCGCTGCCGCAGTATTCGCTGCCGGTGTTTGTGAATGTGACGTTCGCGCGTGAGTAGCTGTTGTGCAGGCAGTACAGCAGCTGCGCGTCGGCGGCCACGTACCCTGCGATACCGCCGACTGCGGCCTCTATCGAATTCATATATCCGGACGTTTCAAGGGATACGTCCGTCAACGACGCGGCATTGACGATAATGCTGTGGATGCTCGCACCGACGACGCCTCCGACGGTGTGGAACGCCATTTCGTATGCCGTATTGCCCGCGCCGAGCGTTCCCGAAACGGCGCCGCCCGAGACGGACACGCCAATCACGGGAATGACATCCGACACGAGCCCCGCAGCCCCGCCGACGGCAAAGGCGACGCCCGTGGAATTATTGACGTCTACAGAGATATTGGGCGACACAACGCTTGTGCTGCGCAGTTGGCCGCCCTCCGCGTAACCGTATACGGCGCCCGCGAGTATTACGGCGTCTTCCATACCGTTGGTGTCGATAGCCACAACGGGGGAAGCAAGTGTAAGATTCCTGACGACCGCGCCGTCCGCGCCCGCCGCGAACAGACCCGCGCCGTAAACCCCGGGCTCGTCACCATTTTGGTCGATAGCCGTAAAATTATCGCCGTCCGCAGTGCCCAAAAGGACCGGCGTATTTACACGCAGGCCGGAAATCATGTGGCCGTTCCCGTTCAGGCTTCCCGTGAAGTTTGCGATCGGCGTCCACGGAGTGCCGCCGAGGTCGATGTCGTTCGCGAGGATGTAGTCGCCGTCCGGCGCGCCGGCGATCGCCGCGAGTCCGGCACGGTCGTGTATTGCCGTCGGCTCGGCCGCGGACTGCGACTGTGATACCGTTATGTTGGCGATCAGGGCGGAAGTGTCCCACGACCATGCGTAGTAGTCAGCTTCTCGTTCATTGAGATAAAATACGATAGCGAGTTTATGCGCTCCGGCGGAGGTAAAGGTCGTTTCGATATTGACGTTGCCCGAGCTGGCGGTTCCGGACCGGTTGTAGCTGTCATACTCTCCAGGTATAACGAAGTCGGTTTTTCCGAGGACTCTTATGTCGTTCCCTTCGTAGGCTCTACTATAATAATCATAGAACGTCCCTAAAACCGGGTCATAAGCGTCATAGTCGTACAAAAAATCTGCCAGTTCTTGAGCATCATTGTATTCTAAAAGGAAGGCGGTGTGATTTTTATAGTGAGAACCGGTTTCGTAATGCGCGGAGAAGGTCACGGGTACGCCGGTCTCCGCCGCGCCCGGCGGCGTACCGTTCCAGCTTAGTGTGCCGCTTGTACTGGCCGTGCCGTAAAGCTCAAAGCCGACCTTCAGGGCGCCGCCGCTCAACTCCGCTTTCGGGACGGCGATCACATAGATCATATGGTCGAAATCCGCCGCCGCGCTCGAGGTGAAGAAGGACGCGCCGTACTGTCCGCCGTCGCTGTGCTGGGTATAGGCCTTGATGCCCGCGCCGCTGCCGACGTATACGGTGAAATAATCCTCGCCGTCGTCATAGGTGTCGTCGCTCGTCCAGTCGCAGACGAAGTAGACGTTTTCCGCGTCGTCGCGAACCCAAAACCAGGCGACGCCGTCCGGATGTGCGCTGGAGGGCTTGGTTTCATACTGCCGGAAGGTTTCCGCAAGGGGCAGGCCTGGCGCCCCGGTAAGGGAGACCGCGCCGGGGTTCTCGCCGGGCGCGTAGCTCAGCAGCGGGACGATGCCGTTGTCCGCGCCCCTGGCAGCGCCCAGCAGAAAGGGGTAACCCTCCGCCGGGACGCCCGCGGCGGCGGCGGGGCTCACGCCGGCCGCGCAGACCAGCAGGGCGAGCGCCAGCAGGACGCCGGCGATGCGTGTGAAAGGTTTCTGTCGTGTTGACATGGTGCATGACCTCCTGAAAAACTCAAATTTATCCGGGATAGAAGGCGGGCGGTCAATGACCGCCCGGCCCCGCAGAGCACAGGCCGGCCGGAGCCGAAGGCCTGTTATTCCTTATTTGCCGTCTCTAAAAACCTGTGGAGCATCGCCGCGGCCTCAGCGCGGGTAGCGCCGCCCCTCGGATCGAAGACGTTATTATCCTTGCCGTTTATGACCCCGGCTCTGAAAAAGGTCTCGACCGCCTCTTTTGCGTAGTCCGCCCGGTCCGTGTCGTCCTTAAATGCGGCGTAAGGCCGCATTTCGGGCAGCGCGATCCCGGCAAAAGCGGCATAGCGGTCCAGGAGGACCGCCAGGTCTTGCCGTGTGACCGGCACTTCCGGATCGAAGCGGCCTCCGCCGATGCCGGCCGCGATACCGTTCGCCGCCGCCCACCTCACCGCGCCGTCGTAATAGCTGCCGGCCTGTACGTCGCCGAACGGATTGGCGGGGCCGCTCAGCTCCGGGCTTCCGGCATGGCGGTACAAGGCCGTGACGGCCATGCTCCGCGTCAGGGAGACGCCGGGGCTGTATTTATCCGCATCCGTTCCGACGATCAGGCCGTGGGCCTGGACGTACAGTACATCTCTGTAAAACCAATCGCTCTCCTTGATGTCGATGAACGGATTCTCTGCATCGTCCCCTCCGCCGTTGACCGGCGGATCACCGCGCCAGTCAAAGCCCCAGCCGGCGGCGGGATTCACGGTGATGGTAAAATCCTGCGTATAGTCCTCACCGGGCGCCAAGCCGTCCGTGATGACGGCGCTGAGGACAAGCGTGCCGGGACCGGTTGTTTCCAGCACGAGCCGCTGACGCTCCGTCGGTACTATGACTTCCGCAATGGGATCAAAACCGTAATCGACCGAATGATGGCCGTTAACAGCCGCGCCTGTACCACCCGCGTCCTTGACGCGCCAGTCAATATGCCGGTTTGTTGCGTCTGAGGGGACAACAGTCGCCAAATCGTAGCTGTCTGTAATAGAAGGAGGGCGACCATGGTCATGCCTTATCGTTACATCAGAGAGGAGAAGGCCCGCGCCTGCCGTAATATTCGCCGGTATGCCCGTGATAGCCGTCACGGGCATAAAAAGTTCGGCGTCTATGGCGCAGCTGATTTCGTAAATATCCACATTCCTGCGGCTGATAATGTCCTGCGCAATTATCTGAACATCACCGCCGACGTACTCAAAATGTGTTTCCGTCGAAACGCTCTCGTTTATATAGACGGTTTTATTATCGAGGACCGGGGCGGCGTAGTCCGCACTCTTGAAAACATCCAACTCCGCCAGAGCGCCGCCGATAGAATCCCACTCGTAAGAGGAAGCGTCAAGCGCATTATCATTATCGAAGTCGCACATAAAATGCGCGAGGCTTACTTCGTTAGCCGCGGTGGGCAGGAAAGCCGCGTACCCGCCGAAGTCGGCGGAGAGAAAAGTGAGGAGGTCCGCGCTGAAAAGCATGCCGCCGGAGTATGCGTAGGTGTAATAGCGGCCGGATTCTTCCGGGTCCTGGATACGGACGAAAAACAGTTGTGCGCTTTGTTCCCTGACGATTGGGGCTTCCGCATCCGCCGAGGCAATCTGTATCGCAAAATCCTGTATGTAATCCTCGCTCTCGCCCAGGCCGTCCTTGACGACGGTCGTGACGACGGTCTTGCCGGCCGCCGCAGCCGTAAGCTGTTTTACGGGAGTCACCGTCCCGTTGACATACGCATAGCCGTCTGTTATCGCCGCACCTGTGGCTCCGGCGTCCTTAACGCGCCATGTAATAGTTTGGTTTGTGGCGTTTTTCGGGAAAACCGTACCCGTCAGGGTGAACGCTGTTCCCGCCTTTTCGTATACCGGCACCTTGTAAATGCCCGCCACCGGAACGAAATCCGCTGCTGCAGCGGCGTGTAAGCTGATCATTCCCGCAAGCGGCAGGACGGCCAGCAGCATCGCCGCGGTCAGTAAAACGGACAGAGCCCTGCGCCTTGTTTTCATAAGGTCAACGCCTTCCTTTCCGAGATGAAAAGTCGATTTCGGTCTGTTCGGGACGCCGCTTGTCCCGGTTTCCGGCCCGGGAAAATTCCGTGTCGGCCGCTTATTAAGGTCAATATAGCACTTGGCAAGAAAAGATAAGTAAGTAGTTTTACGTACTTTTTGAAAAATACGTAAAATTACTTACATAAAAGTCAATACAAATACTTGACTAAGTTTATATGCATAAAAAATTTTCGCATCGATTTTCCCTGACGGCGAAAAATTACCCGGCATTCTCCCGCCGGACACGCCGGAATACCGGCGCTGTTTTTACAGAAAACTTGCGCATTGGCGCAAACACTATGATTGAATTCGTCATCCGTTTATACTATAATATTTTGTATGCCGGATCTTCCGAAAGGAGCGTGCGCTATGCCAGAAAATACTCTGGCCGAAAGGCTGAAGCGGATTATCGCGGAGCTCGGTATGTCCAAAGCGACATTCGCCCGCTCAGTCGGCGTGACGCGGAACTATATTTATTACCTGACGGGCGGCAGAAAGCACAGCTGTTCCCGTTCGCTGGCTATGCTGATAGAGCAGAAATACGGCTATCCCGCGGAATGGCTCCTGACGGGCAGGGAATCCGACGAGGCCCTGACAAAGGAGATCGCCCAAAAGGTGAAGGCGCTCGACCCCGAAACGCTCCGGAGCGTTTCGGAATATCTCGATAAGTTAAAGGGGAATAACGAAAAATGAATCACTCGCTTTTGATTGAAAACGAGAGCAAGCGGCTGAATATCCGCCTGCCGCTCCTCATTTGCTTCGCCATGTTCACCGCTTGGCAGATAGGGGTGTTCAGCTATTCCGGCGAGGCCCTCGCTGTGACGGGCAGGCTGCCCTTCGGCGTTGACGCGGGGAATTTTACGCCCCTTATTTCGCTCGGCTATCTCGTTTCCATCGCTTATATGCTCGCGCTTCCCCGGCGGATCGTGCAGGCGGAGCGGGTCATAGCGAGCGCCGCCCTGCTGTCGGCCCTGGCGCTCAACCTGCCGCTTTCGCACGAAACGCGGACGCGCGTCGAGCGGGCGCAGCTGTTCTGCTGCAGTGTTCTGGTCGGCTGTGAGACCGCGCTGATCGTCGGACTTTTCAGCGAGCGGACCGCCGTCAAGCATTTGCTTGTCGCGTACGGGCTGATCTTCGCGATCGCCGGACTTATGCAAAATCAGTTTTTTGACGTGCCTTACCGG
The DNA here is from genome assembly GCA_031264545.1 of Oscillospiraceae bacterium. Lineage (GTDB taxonomy): Bacteria > Bacillota > Clostridia > Oscillospirales > Oscillospiraceae > UBA2658. The sequence continues at coordinate 7,507 of JAISDV010000136.1, forward strand.
GTGTTTCAGTACTTCAACGTGGCCGCTATCGTATTGCAGCTGGTTTTCTATTTGAAGCTGCCCGCGAATGTCTGGCCGCGCTATGCGGAGAAAGACACCGCCCCGGCTTTGACTTACCCGAAAAAGCTTTTCGCGGGGCTGCTCATTCTCTGTTTTTTGGGGAATATTCTGATCTCGTTCGGCCTTTCGGTGGCTGAAAGCGTCCCGCACGGCGTATTTGTTTTCGATTGCGCGTTCGCGCTGTCCGCCGTCGTCGGGTACGCGCTGTTCCGGCGCGCCGGTCTTCCGCCTCTGCGGTTCGTTTCCGTAACAGTGCTCGTGTCCGTGGTGGGCTTCATCCTCGCGATGGTCGCGCTGTATGTTCCGAAGCTGACGCTTTTCGCCTGCGCCCTGCTTGGGCCGGGCACCGCCGCCAACATTCTGATCCCCTATTACGGGGTGGTGATGAGCAAACGCTACCCCTCCCGGTTCATTGCCCCCGTTATGATCGGGATTTCCTTTGCCGCGTCGGTCCTGCTGCTCTCGTGGCTGATCGAGGCGTTCCGGGAGAACGAGATCCTGCTCTACACGTTGTATATAGCCATCGCCGTGATCATGGCGGTCGTATTCCTGATGCTGGAGCCGTATCTGCTGTACTCGTTCCGTGGAAGGTCCGCGCTCGCCGATTTGCTGGAGACCCGCAAGCCGGAAGCGGAGGACAATGAAACAAAGCGCCGCGAAACGGCGCCTGCGGGAAACGCGGACTCTTTCCCGGAAGCGCCGCAGAATATTCATATTTCGGAGAGCGCGCAGCGCGTTGCGTTGCGTTCCGTGGAAAAGCTGACGCACAAGGAGCTCGAAATTATGGAGCTGATGCTGCAGGGGTTTACGGCCGGCGATATAGCCCGGCAAACGGTCAACGCGGTCAGAACGATCAATACCCATCAATCGCGTATATACGCGAAGCTCCAAATACATAAAATATCGGAGCTTTTCGCGCTCGAAAGGCAATTGCGGGAGGAACAGGGCAAAACGAACGCGCTTTTATAAGGGCCTTGCCGCATTGATTGATAGAAAGCGCTTTTAAGAATTCAGGCGCTCCGTAACCGAATAGGCCGATTTGACCAATGTCTGGCCGTATATTGCGCGGGGATCGCATTTTATCCCGCCGGATGAACCAGGTCGCTGACCTCCAGCATATTTTCCCAGTAGCGTTTGGGCATATGGGTCATCCGGCATCGCGGATTTTCCCGGCCCTCGATCGCGATGGTGTTGTAGAACCGCTTCCACAGCGCCTGATACCGCACCTCGTTTTCTGAAATCTCGGGGAAGGCTACGTGGTCGATCCGGAGAAGCTCGGCCCTGCCGTTCCGGTAAACGAGCGCAGCCTTATGGGTCTTGTCGAAAATCATGAACTGCTCCTGATGATACCGCAGGACGAAATGCCGCGCGATAAACGGCAGGACATAGTTTTTTGGCGTGATCACGGCGGTCAGCGCGCCGCCGACGTCGGAAAAGCGAACAAAGCCTTTCAACAGATGCGCCTCGCCCAGCAGGCGCTTTTCCGCGTTCAGAAGCGGCGCCACCGCGGCGTCGCCCAGCTTGGCGCACAGCGTTCCGCCCTCCCGGTAAGCCCGCAGAAGGAATTCCAGAAGCCGCAGCTCCTTCTCCGCGAGGCAGCTGCAAAATACCGTCGTCACAAGCTCCAGCGCACGGCCGGAGATTTTCAAAGGAATCGAGGCGCGCACCCGTTCCGCCTTCTCACGGTCCGCCGCAATAAAGCGCACCGCCATAAGCGCCGGCGGCGCGGCCTCGCCGCACAGGATGCCAAACGGAAGCTCTCGGGTGTAAACGCTTTCAAACACACAGCATAAAAAACCGTCAAAGCTTCCGTCGTAGGTATAAATGACGTCGGCGGGAACCGCTAAAGGCTTGACGCCAGACATAATACCGCCTCCTCCACAGCTTCGGCCACGGTCCCCACGTCCCGGGCAGTCGGCAGGGGCCGGATGCCGGGAGTATCCTGAAAAAGGGATATCTGCTCCGCTCCGAAGGCATAGACCGTCGAATCAATCAGCGCCCGGATGGCCGTCCGCTTATCCGGCCGCGTGTTCGGCGGCCAGTCGGATGTGCGGGTGAAGTACTGTGCCCGCTTCCAAACGACTCCGATACGCTTGAGCTCCGCAACTCCCAGGCGACCGTTCCTGCGCGCTGCCACGATACGCCGCGCGCTTGTCGGGCCGATGCCGGGCACGCGGAGCAGGGTCTCGGGCCCAGCGGCGTTCACATCCACGGGAAACCGATGCATATTATTGATCGCCCAGTTGCACTTCGGGTCGAGATAAGGGTTGAAATTCGGCGTCTCAGGACTCAGGATTTCTTCCGCTCCGAAGCCGTACTGCCGCAGGAGCCAATCGGCCTGGTAGAGCCGGTGCTCGCGCAGGAGCGGCGGCTTGACGTCTGGCGCGGGCAGGAGGGAATCCGCCACCGCGGGGATATATGCCGAGTAAAAGACACGCTTCAGCGCGTATTTGCCGTACATTGCGGCGGCAAGCGTGATGATCTGGTAATCTGTCTCAGGGCTTGCGCCGATGATCATCTGCGTCGCCTGCCCGGCCGGCGCGAATTGCGGCGCCTTTTTATAAACGACCAGCTCCTGCCGGTTCTGCTCGGTCTCCAGGCGGATCTGCTTCATAGGCGAGAAGATGGCTTCCCGCTTTTTATTCGGGGCGAGCAGGTTCAGGCTCCGCTCGCTCGGCAGCTCGACGTTGACGCTGAGCCGGTCTGCCAGAAGGCCGAGCCGGCGTACGAGCTCCGGAGCTGCGCCGGGAATGGTTTTCGCATGGATATAGCCCCGGAAATCATAGCGGCGGCGCAGAAGCTGCAGGGTCTGGATTATCCGCTCCATCGTATAATCCGGACTTCGGATAACGCCGCTGGACAGGAAGAGGCCCTCGATATAGTTGCGCCTGTAAAATTCGACCGTCAGCCCGGCAAGCTCCTCCGGCGTGAAAGCCGTGCGGCGGCAGTCGTTGCTCGCCCGGTTTACGCAGTATTTGCAGTCGTAAACGCAATAGTTCGTCATCAGCACCTTCAGCAGGCTGACGCACCGGCCGTCGGCGGAAAAGGTGTGGCAGCAGCCGGCCATGACGGTTTTTCCGGGGCGGTCCGCGCCGGATGAGGTGCAGGCCGCGTCATATTTGGCGCCAGCGACCAGGATCGTCAGTTTTTCCATTAAATCCATCGCTTTTACCTTACCAACTCGCCCGAGTCTCCACGACCTTGCCGAAAATCATCAGCCGCTCCAGCTCACGCCCGCGGAGCGTGAGGCTTTTGTACGCGTCGTTAAACGGAACGAGTGTGACCGCCCCGTTTGAACAGTAATATTTTTTCAGCGTGGCCTCGCCGTCCCCGTAAATGACTACGCCGAGATCGCCGTTCTGCAGGCCGGACTGGAGACGGACGAGGGCGAGATCGCCCTCACGGATATACGGGGCCATTGAGTCGCCTTTTACAACCAGATAACGGTATCCCTCCGCGTCCTTCACTTCGGCAAACGCATAGCCCAGATCCTCTTCAAGCGCGAGGGCGTCGTACCCGGCCTTTACGGCGCCGATGATCCGTACGCGCGAAGCCGGTCCCATTGCGGTGAAAGTATCCGGCATGTCGAGCAGGTAATCCGTCGTAACACTGAAAAATTCCGCAATGCGGGAAACGGTCTCCGTCTCCGGCAGCGCGCGCCCGGATTCCCACTTTGCGATTGCCTGCTGTGTCACGCCGAAGCGGGCGGCAAGCTCCCCCTGGGTGAGTGCGCGGCTCTTTCGAAGCTGCTTGAGTTTTTTTGATAGCATGGGTTTCACCTCACAGACATAATACAACCTATAGTTGTATTTGTAAAGCACTTTTTTCGCGGTGCGCACATGCGCGTAAAAAATAGTTTTACAAAAACTATTTTTATCCATTTTTCCGCGGGAAAAGCGCGGCATTACCTGCTCTGAGGCGCTTCGTTCATCCTCAAGCTCCGGTGCCGTCGTCTCAATTTTCGGGCTCGGAGGCGCAATTTCTCCGCTGGCGCTGTTTGGCCGCAAAAAGACGTGGATTATTTATGTGGAAGCATGCATCTTTTTATGCTATGCTGTTATTGCAGGCATATTGGGAACGCGAGCTGTGCACACGACTGACCGGAATGCTTGCTTTGAACGATCATACAATTGGCGGAATGGAAATGAAGAAACGTTTTTTATCAAAATCGCCGTCCGTAACACTGGCAATATTTTTATTGTTTTTTGGCGGTTTTTATCTTTTGATCCAATTATGCGGATATACCTTTGTTCCGGTCAACAGCTATGTGACAAACCTTATCTCCGCTGTCATCATCGTTTGGGTCACCGTAAGAAGATTTAAGAATAAAAACGAAAAGACGAAAGCAGCGATCGTCTGCACCGTGCTTTTGCCGTTGATTGCCGTTTTCTTTGTGACAGCAAAAGGATTTGTGACGGATTTAAGCAACGCAGGCACTTTTCTTTATGTCGCACATAGCGGCCTCACGCTGGTATGCGGTATGGTGCTATTCTTTTTAGGTCAATACGGCAAAAGCGTTAAAATCGGATGAGCGATCCAAAACGAAGAAGTTCAAGAGCAACATGGCACTCAGGGAAAACATGCCCTATGACTCGGAGCTGGACGAATATACCTGCCAGGCTGGGAAGAAACTCAGGGTGGCCTATGTCGGCAAGCGGAAAAGCAAGTCCGGTTTTGAGAGCGAGATCACCTGCTACGCGTGCGAAGATTGCGCAGGCTGCCCGCACAAAAAGAACTGCACCAGGTCAAAGGGCAACAGGGCACTTCAGGTCTCATAAAAGTTCATTGAGCAACGCCGGCAATCGCTGCAGCGCATCACCAGCGAAAAGGGTATCTTGCTTCGGGTGAACCATTCCATTCAGTCGGAGGGCGCCTTTGGGGTCATCAAGCAGGATTACGGGTTCCGGCAGTTCTTGCTTCGGGGCAGCAAAAAGGTTTTGACGGAAATCCTCCTGATAGCCATGGCCTACAATATCAATAAACTCCATAACAAAATTCAGCAAAACCGCACCGGAAGACAGTTGTTCGAAAAACTTACCGCTTAACTGACAGAAAAACTGAATAGGACTACTCCGTTTGGCAGACTTTTAGCCGGTCGTCTGATTCGTGTTTCTCTTTTTCCTCAATTGACGCTAAAAAAATTCGTTCCTGCCTCTTTTTGTTCATGAAATCGCGGCCGTAGCATCTTTCCCTTTTGCTACAGCCCCTTCTTGCGAGTCAATATAAAATGCGCCGCGTTGTTTACATCATCACTTCCCGGTGGTATACCACTTCCCGGCTATAATTCCGGAAGAAGGCTTGTCCGCTGGATACCTATGAAAAAACATCCTTTCGCTTGGTCCGTTAAAAAACTGATAAAGCGAAGGGAGCTTTTTTCCCGCTGAAAGCGTATGTCCCATGAGCCGCCACGCTTATCTCCAGCAAGCGATTCTTCTTTGCGCTTTCGTGATGATAAAGTCGAAGAGTCCGGCCTTGGCATCCGCGATCATCCGATTGAAGCTATCCCGCTTTTTTGTACTTG
>JAISDV010000168.1 GCA_031264545.1 Oscillospiraceae bacterium
ATTTTTTTCGTTTCCTCCTCTCGCGTTCTCACGCGTCAGATGGTGGTGGGTTCAAAACAGGGGGGGTTCAAAAGCCCACCTTTAGGTGGCTTTTGTACCCTGTTTTTGAACCCCATCCATGCCATTTTTGAAGGGGTTAAAAAATTGAGTTTTTGAACCTTTTGAACCCCTAAGCTCCAAAGCTTCAATTTTCGATATTTGAACCTTTTGAACCCCTGATGACCTTTCCGCCTTCGCGGTGAAAATCGTCACTCTCATCAATGTGATTACGCACGGTGTTTTTCGCCAAGTCTAAATATGCAGCCAATGCCGCAACCGTAACCTTGCCGTCAATCGAGCAGGCGTCGTATGCTTTTTCGAGCGCTTCTTCGCGTTCATTTTCACGCTCCGCGGCGGTCTTTTTCCGGGTGAGATTTTTCTGAAAATGAACGACCGGAACCGTGTCTGCCCCCATGTCCTCAAGCACACCGACATCATCAATGCGATGTATCGGATATTCGAACCACACGTTGACCGGGGAGAACTTCGGGAACTCGCGGAGGGTGCCCTCTATGCGCCAGCCCGTAAGCGCGTCAGCGGCCTTCTGCGCGTCCATAGCGGCGCTTTCCGCGGCGGCCAGCGTCGGGGGACTGAGCAACCGCCTGCAAGCGTCATGCATGGCTCTTTCGCTGCACACGTCGTCCTGGGATATTTCCTCCTTCCAATTCGGAATAGCCGCCTGAAGCATTTTCAGGTACGCTTTCGCGGCGGCCTGCTGACGGTTGTACGCCTGCACGGACTCGGTCAGGTCAAGCTCCATGAGGTCGAGCAGGGCGTCTGGATCGCGGGCGAACACGCCGGAGCCGGACGCGCGGTCCATCGACTTTTTGCCGCCCTGACCGCCCTTGCTATGGTGGTGGCAGTAGATCACCGCGCAGCCCAGCTCCGTGCAAACGAGGTCAAATTGATTGCAAAAGTGGGCCATCTGGTCAGCGCTGTTTTCATCGCCGGTGATGATTTTATAGATCGGGTCAATCACGATCGCTATGTAGTTCTTCTTGGCCGCGCGACGTATCAGCTTTGGCGCGAGCTTATCCATCGGGACAGACTTCCCGCGCAAATTCCAAACGTCGATGTTTTGGATATTCCGCGGCTTCCATTCGAGCGCGGTATAAACGTCCTTGAAACGCGCCATACAGCTTGGCCGGTCCAGCTCGAGGTTGACATACAGGATACGCCCCTTTGCGCAGTTAAAGCCCATCCATTGCCGCCCCTCTGCGATCGCCACGCAAAGCGCGATCAGCGCGAAAGATTTACCGGATTTTGAGGGCCCGGCGAGCAACAGCTTATGCCCCTGTCTGAGCACGTCGTCGATGAGCGGCGGCGCGAGCGCGGGCAGCTTGTCCCAGACCTCGGAAAGATTTTCCGCGTCAGGCAAATCGTCGTTGACGCCCTCGATCCACTCCTGCCATTCCTTCCAGCTTTCCTTGCCTATTTTAGTATCAACAATATATTGCTTGTGGCCATTACGCATGACGCCGGGCATTCGCGACAAGCGCGAGGGGTTCTTGTTCTGCGTGTCGATACTCATGCCGTTTTTCTTCAGGATATTATAGAGGTAATCGACGCGCTTGCGGTATTCGTCGTAATTGGACGCCTCGACGCGCACGATGGCGTGCAAGCTCTTCCCGCCGGAATACACGAGACATATGACTGGCAGCTCGAGCTTGCGAATAAGCGCGTTCTGCTGGGCGATCTCCATGTCGTCGGACTCGACAAGGGCATAGCGGTAATCCGTGACGTTTTCATTTTTGACGCCTGCGCCGTCTAACGGGTTGAAGCGTATCCACGCGCCCGCGGCAGGGTCATAGTCGCCCACGGCCTTGCCAAGATCCCCGCCGCAGTCGCTGAGCTTTTGGATAAGCTGCCCCGCCGGACGGTCGTAAGCGCCTTTTGAGGGCAAGTATTTACCGTCCTTTTTCCAGCTTTCCGTGACATACCCGACACACTCGGACGCTTCAAACAGCAGCTCAAGGTAAGTGGTCAATTCCCTGACGGGGTCCCAGTCGTCCGGCTCGCTGACTTCCTCGCCCTCGACCCAGCCGCTGTCCACGACTACAAAATCTTCCTTCGCGCCTATGGTGTCGTTCCAGCCCAGCTCATGTCCGGCGTCGGGATTGAAGGAGCCGCGCCAGCCCTGATTTTTCGCTAGTTGTACGATCGTCCCGGCTGTGACTGGCGTCGCAGAGCCCAGGAACCCGCGCCATTTGCGCTCACAGTCACCGGGGTGATAGCGCTTGGTATCGCCGCGGCTCCAGTCGTCCCACGCGCGACAGGTGTATCCGGCGTCCTTCAGCGCCATGCCCACGGAAAGCCATTCCTGGTAATCGAGCCGGGCAGGGTCTATGTGAGATAAAATTTCAGTTAAATCTAAGGTGGTTTCCACAGGCTTCACGCTCCCTTATATTCGGCGGGAATAATGTCACGCGGAACGTGCCAGTCGTTAGCCGCTATACGGTTGATGAGCTTATTCGCCGCGTCGAATTGCCATGTGCCAACATGCTGAAAGCCCCTGTTTTCGAGAAGCCGAATCTGCTTAGGCGTGGTCAACCCCTCTAGCCGGCGCTTGCTCAGCCGGTCAAGCAGCTTCGCGGCCTTGCCGGCGTTATCGACGGCGTCGGGAAGAATGCCCAGCCGCTCGAGCGTTTTAGCCTGCGCCGCGGACGGCGGACCCAGCTCCCAGCCGAACGACGGAACGAAGCTTGACAGGTCCTCGGCCTGAATACTAAGCTCGAATTGCAAGGGATCGACAAGCTTGCGTTTGCGTTTGCGCATTTCCTGAAGCTGCTTCGCGAGCGCTTCCTCGCGCTGGGCTATAACGTCGTCGCTGGCCTTCTGCGCGGCCTCCTGGATGTCGACGGGGCAGCCTGCGGCCTCGATATTTTCGGTCATTTTCGCGGCGACCTGCGCCGTTTCGCAGATCAGGTTTGCGGGGTGGCAAAGCTCATGGCGTTCTGTGTGCCAGAGGAAATCGAGCAAAAGCAGCTCCGTTTTTCCGGGGAACAGCCGCGTTCCGCGGCCCACCATCTGACTATATAGGCTGCGTATTTTTGTCGGGCGCAGGACGACAATGCAGTCGACCGACGGGCAGTCCCATCCCTCGGTCAAGAGCATGGAGTTGCACAGGACCTCATAGCGGCCGGCGTCAAAGTCTTTGAGGATTTCCGCGCGGTCAGGACTGTTTCCGTTGACCTCTACGGCTTCCATGCCTTTTGAGCACAGAATATCCCGGAACTTTTGCGAGGTCTTGACAAGCGGCAGGAACACGACGGTCTTGCGGCCGGCGCAGTTTTTGACCATTTCGTCGGCGATCTGGTGAAGATAGGGATCGAGCGCCGTTCCGAGGTCGCTAACCTTGAAATCTCCGCTTTGCGTCCCGACGCCGGACAGGTCGAGCTTAAGAGGGATCGTCAGCGCTTTGATGGGGCTAAGATAGCCCTCCTTGATCGCCTTCGGCAGCGTGTATTCATAGGCCAGGGAATCAAAAAACTGGCCGAGATTGCGCATGTCCCCTCTGTCGGGGGTCGCGGTAACGCCGAGGACGTCGGCGTTACCGAAGTGCGTCAAAACACGCTGATAGCCGTCCGAAAGGCAATGGTGCGCCTCGTCTACGATAATTTTGCCGAAATGATCAGAGGCAAACTGCGCGAGCCGGTTTTCGCGCTGTAGGGACTGGACGGACCCGACCGTTACCCTGAACCAGCTGCCAAGGCAGGATTCCTCAGCTTTTTCGGTGGCGCATACGAGGCCGGTAGCGGCGTGCAGCTTGTCCGCCGCCTGCTCAAGGAGCTCGCCCCGGTGAGCGAGTATAAGAACACGCTCACCGAGCCTGACGCAATCCTCCGCGACCTTTGCAAAAACAATCGTCTTGCCCGTGCCCGTCGGGAGGACCAGAAGCGTATGCTTCGCGCCCGCATTCCACTGCTCCAGAATGGCGTGCCGCGCCTCCTGTTGATATGGCCGGAGCTCCATAATCACCACTTCCCGGGCGTATACCCTTGTGGAGCTGCCGCCGAGGCCGACGCTTTGACGGGTTCGTAAAACCTTTTGATCTCATTGGTCGTGGCGTCGTCGCCGTTTTTGTTCCTGTATGTACGCACGCCGACCTTGCACCGGCCTTTTGAGCCGGGCACCGCGGGCCAGTTCATTTTTTGACGCTCTCCGTGCTGTCGCTGCCCGATCGCGGTGAAAAACGCGCACAGCAGCCCCTCAACGCTGGTATGCAGATAAAGGTTGTGTTTAATCGTGGCGACGCCTTCAGGCGCTTCGATAGTGATATTGAGCACAGCCTTGTCGCAAGGCGGCAGTTTGTCGCCGCCCTCATAGCGGGCGCGCTCATAGCTGACGACGGTAAAATCATAGTCGCCGGGCTGCAAGAGTATAAAATCCGGTCCGTCATTTTCAATGCTGTCGTCCCAGCCAAGTTCGTATCCTGTGTTTTCAGTCATAATAATCAAATCTCCTTTTTAGAATGGCAATCTGTCCGGATTGCTTTCGATGAATTTTCGGATTTGCGGCCATGCGCTTATGAGGACGCCGTTAATGAAATCGAGCGGATAGTTTTTGATTGGCATATCCGACGGAAAGTATCCCTTCTTCGCAACGGCGGCCTGTACCTCATAGGGGCTTATTTTCGCCGCATGCATCAGGTCGAGCAGCCCGCGGGGTATACCCTCATAGTCCCCTTCGTGCGGCGTGTCGCTTGGTATCTCAGTAAAGACCGCTTTCTGCGCGGGCTCGTCAGACTGTGCCGGCGCTTCAGGCGGCACTTTTTGCGCGGGGGGCTCTGGCGCAGGCGCGGTTTGAACGGGAGGTTCGGGTGAAACGACTTCTGCGGGGCGCACGACCATATCGAACAGATGCGAAATCTGCTCAAACTCAAACGGGACCTCCGGCTCGAGCATATGCCGGTTTTTCGCGTCCCAGCAGGGATGGTGCGCCGTGTACATGACGCGCTTGCCGCCCTGCGGCTTATTTCTGCCCTTTGCGGTGCCTTGACCGTCCACATTGACAACAAGCGTTTTGTAGTTTGCAAATAACAGCAAATCCACCCATTCTTTGACTAAAGCCGCCGTTTTTTTCTCGAGCTTGAGCTCCCAACGGTCGTAAGCGCCGAGCTCGTCGGGCTGCTCAAATTTACGCATTTGAGCGTGCGCCGTGAGGACGACGTTGATCCCGGCCTTCACAAGGTCCTCCAGCAGGTTGAGCAAGCGCCCAAATTCCTCTTCGAGGTAGATATAGCCTTTTCCGTAACCCAGATCCTCAATGCCGCTTATACGCTTCTCCGCGCATATTTTAGACAGGCAGAGCGCTTCCGCCCAGTCAGCCGTATCAATGACGAGCGTCCTGCATTCTTTCGGGTGGCTGCGAAAATACTGTACCTGGTCTATGAGCATTGCCCAGCTGCTTGGCGTCGGCGTCCGGGCGACGTCCATGAATTTTGTACTGCCCTCGGTGTCGATAAAGACAGGGTCAGGGAACTGTGACGCGAAGGTGCTCTTGCCTATGCCCTCCGGACCGTATACACAGCATTTGAGCGCCCCGCAAATCAATCCTTTTGTTATCTGCATTAAAATTCACCCGCCTTCCAGCTCGGTTCGTTTTTTGATGTTGTGGGAACGGCATAGCCGTCGGAAATCACGATCGCGCACTCGTCGCCCGTACTGATGCGGGTAGCGATGGCCTGCAAGCCCTCAGACTCCAGCCACCCCCCGAACTCCCGCAGGGTATTGACGTCCATTTGCTCAAGCTTATCTATCAATACAAAACCGCATTTGGGATTGATCGCCCTGACAATGGCTGTAGCGGTCTTGAGCTGATCAGAACCGGACATGCCGTCCCATTTGTACCCGTTATAGGTCAGTTCGCCGTCCTCGACCGAGAGTCCCGGCAGCGGCAGGTGTGCGCCGTTGAGCAAGTTGAGCTTTTTCCGGCGAATCTCATTGATCTGGTCGGTCATCTCATTATATTGAGACGCATAATCCAGCGCGTCTATTTCGGCTTTTTCCCGATCAAGGTTCGCGCGGACCTTAATATTGACGGCCTCAATGTCAGCGATATTGCGTTCCAATTCCTCCGTGTTTTCGTCATGGAGGTCGAGGGCGCTCTTCCTGGCGATCTCCAAATCGGCGAGGATACCCTTCTGCTTTTCTATTAGCTCGTCGATTCTCCGCTGGATGTCGGCGGCCTGCCCTTCCAGATAGGCGAGATTCTGTCGCTTGCGTTCATTTTCGCCGTTACGCGCCAGAATATCCTGCTGCTGCCGGATAAGCTCGGACGCGGAAACGGGGCTTTTCGGCGCGTCGGGATAATAGGTCATTTCAGCCGAGA
>JAISDV010000181.1 GCA_031264545.1 Oscillospiraceae bacterium
CGGCAAAACAAGCAGCCCAAGCCGGAGTATCCCCCCTGCCGGTGATGACGACGGTCTGCAAGCTTCTGTCCCCTGTATCACACAAACCAGTGCCAGTGATGCCAAAACGCCGCAGAACCTGCTGTCAGCATCAAAACGATGAAAGCCGCGACGAACATTATCCCGAATACGACGACCGACAAGAGCAGGACGCCACGGAGCGCGCGCCGCGTCCCCGCTTCAAATTGCGGACTCCAGGACAAGCGCGGCAGCCGCGTCCCGGCGGCTAGGTTCCGATGCCACCGGACACTCGCTCTGACCATCTGCCTGAAAAACGCAAAGCAGTAATACGTCCCAGCACCGAGGATACCCGCGAGGCCGAGCATGGAGACGCCGAGTATCAGCGCGCCGGCATAAGGCATATAGGGGATTTGCCCGGTGATGTCGAAACGTCCAATCAGGCACAGGCCCAGCGTTGCGAAAGCTGCGGCTGATACCGCCGGCACGGCAGCCCCGATCAGAAACAGACTATACAGCAGCGTCTCGAAGACCGCGACAAAAAACAGCGCAAGTTTCAGAAAAAAGCCGCCGGCTTCCGGCGCGTCCATGCCGTCGAACTGCCGAGCGGCCACCTGCGGAGAGCCGAGCTTCACCGCGATCTCCTCCTCGGAATAGCCATCGGCCAGTTTGAATGCAAAGTGCTGCTCATATTCGGAAACAATGTCCTCCGCTTCCGCCGTGTTGTTTCTTTTAAGCTCCGATCTCAAAAGATCGAGATAGTCATTCTTTGTCATGGTCGTCCTCCCTTAACAGTGCTTCAACGGTTTTCGCAAACCTGAGATATTCGGTCCTGTCAGTCTCGAAAGCGCGCCGCCCCAAGTCCGTCAGCGCGTAATATTTCCGCGGCGGCCCGCCGCTTTCCTCCGAGAGATACGTGGTCACCAGACCGTCGCTTTTAAGCTTGCGCAGGATCGGATACACCGTTCCGTCGGCAATATCGATCCGCTTCGCGAGCGTTTCCGATATTTCGTAGCCATACCGGTCCCGGCGCCTGAGCAGCGACAGCACGCACAGCTCCAGCACGCCTTTCTTGTACTGCGTGTTCATGCAGGCCCTCCTTTTAAAAATCGTTTCAATAGTGTTTTTTGATCACTACTGATTAATATATACTAGTTTTGAGAATTGTCAAGAGGGATGCAGAAAATTTAACTGAACAGTTTTTTCTTCGATCTCCGGCTGTTATGACCAGTCATCCCGATATACGGCATAATGATCCCGCTAAAAAAATTCCGCTAAAAACAAAAAAGCTATTGACAATATTAAAGTTCCGCGCATATAATCAGACTGTAATCCAAAACCTGTGACGAAGAGTAGTAACCGGCGTAAGCTGCGCCCAAGAGAGTCCCCGGCGGTGCGAAGGGGGCGTGCGGCTGTCCGGTGAATGGACTTCCGAGGGCGGATCGAAAGGCGAAACGCCGATTAGACTCCGACGGGTTTCCCGCCCGTTATCAGCCGGGAACACGCATGATGGTGCGTGAAGCGAGTGGGCGCTTTGTAAGCGTCAATTTGGGTGGTATCGCAGGAGCCGTGCTCTTGTCCCATGCGGGGCGGGAGCTTTTTTGTCGCCCATGCGGGAACGGAAACGGGCTTTGTCAATCGGTCTGCGGCAGGGCCGTCCATCACACCCAAAAATCACTTATTGGAGGAACCCCATGAAAAAGTCCGTCAAAATCCTTTGCGCTGTCCTTGCCCTCGCGCTTGTTTTCAGTCTCGCCGCCTGCTCTGAACCCCGGCCCGCGGCCTCCGACTCCCCCGAGGCTTCAGGCGGCGCGTCCCCCTCAGCTTCCGATATGAAGATCGGCATCCTGCAGTATGCCACCCACGCAAGTCTCTATAACTGCTATACCGGTATCCTCGAGGGCCTGAAAAATGAGGGCTTCATCGACGGCGAGACCTGTGCCATCGAATATATCGACGGCCAGGGCGAGAGCGAGACGAACGGCCTCGCCGCCGCAAATTTCGTGACAAAAAACTACGATATCATCATCGCCATCGCGACCCCCGCCGCAATGACCAGCTACGCCGCCGCGAAGGAGGCCGGCATCCCCGTTGTTTTCTCCGCTTGCTCTGACCCGGTCGGCGCGGGCCTGGTCGAATCACTGGAAGCGCCGAACACGGGCGCGACCGGAACGAGCGACAGCCTCAACTTTGACGCCCAGCTCAAAATGATCCGAGCTTTCCTGCCGGACGCAAAAAAAATCGGCGTCCTGTATACGACCAGCGAAGCAAACTCCGTCTCCCAACTGGAGAAGCTCACAGGTCTGGCTCCGGACTATGGCTTTGAAATCGTCTCCGTCGGCGTGACGGACGCCTCCGAGGTCGCCGCCGGCGCGGCGAGCCTTATTTCCCAGGGTGTCGACTGTATCAACAACCTGACGGACAACAATGTCGTCAACAACCTTTCCATTGTCACCAGCGCGGCAGACGCCGCCGGCCTGCCGATCTTCGGCTCCGAGGTCGAGCAGGTCGCCAAATACGGCTGCGTTGCCTCCGAAAGCCTGGACTATGTCGCCCTCGGCGTGACGACCGGCGAAATGGCGGGTAAAATACTCAAGGGCGTGGATGTCAAGACCCTGCCCGTTGCCGTGATTACCGACTCTGAACCCGTATATTCGCTTACTAACATGGAAAAATTTGCGCTTGCTCTCCCTGCGGACTACAGCGCCGCTGAAAACACCGACGCACAATAAAACGCCATAAGGTCCGGCGGACGGCCTGCTGAAACGCGCCGTCCGCCGGTAAATGAAGAAAGGCAGTTGGTCCTTCAATGCTTCCCGGCCTGATCGAAACCGTCCTGCGCGAGGGCTTCATCTACGCTCTTATGGCGATGGGCGTATTTATAACCTACAAAATACTGGACTTCCCCGATCTCTCGGTGGACGGCACTTTTCCGCTCGGCGCCTGCGTCACCGCAGCGCTCTTTGCAGCCGGGATGAACCCCTGGCTCGTCTGTGCCGCCGCTTTTCTCGCGGGGGCGTGCATGGGGAGCGTCACCGGGCTGCTGCACGTCAGGCTGGGAATCACCGACCTGCTCTCGGGCATACTCGTGATGACCGCCTCGTGGTCCGTCAATCTCATCATCACCGGCGGCACGGCGATCTTCCAGTTTTTCAAGCTGCCGACCATATTTAATTCCGGCCCTGCCGCAGCCCTGCCCGGCGCGCTGTATGGCCACAGGCAGCTCATCTTGGTCTTTCTGCTCGCCCTCGCCGTCAAGCTCGCGCTCGACCTCTACCTCAAAACGAAATCCGGCCTGCTGCTGCGCGCGGGCGGCGACAACATCCGCTTCGTCACCAGTCTCGGCCGCGACCCCGGCCAGGTCAAGATACTCGGTCTCGCTATCGGCAACGGCTGCACGGCGCTGGCCGGCTGCGTCCTCGCCCAGCTCAACGAGAATGCGGACGTCAACTCCGGCAAGGGCATGGTCGTTATGGCGCTCGCCGCAGTCATCATCGGCACGGGCATCTTCCGCCGGGTCAGCTTTATGCGGCTGACAACGATGGCCATCTGCGGGGCGCTGCTCTACAAGGCTTGTCTCCAGCTCGCGCTCCTGCTCGGGCTGCCCTCAAGCTACCTGAAGCTGCTGATGGCGATACTGCTGACCGTCTCTATCGTGTCCCAGAAAATCGGCAGGAAGGGCGGTGCGGCACATGCGTGAAACCCTCACCTGTCCCCTTGTCGAGCTGAAGGGCGTCCGGAAGGTCTTCAACTCCGGCTCGGTCAACGAAGCCTGCCTGTTCGACGATTTCAG
>JAISDV010000194.1 GCA_031264545.1 Oscillospiraceae bacterium
GCAGGGCATACGGGAACGCTGGATATGGGCGCGGCAGGGGTTCTGCCTGTGTGCCTTGGCAGGGCCACCAAAATTGCCGGTTATATCATGCGCGGCCAAAAGGAATATATCGCTGAGATCGTTTTTGGATACGAAACCGATACGCTGGACAGTTACGGGAAAGTCATAGACCGGCGAAACGCAAATATAGGCCGGGATGCGATCGAGCGTATCATTCCGGATTTCCTTGGGGAAATCATGCAGCAGCCGCCGGCGTTTTCCGCACTGAAACAGGCGGGGCAGCCGTTGTACAAGCTGGCGCGGCGCGGGGAGGAGATCCTTAAGCCTCCCAGGCGGACCACAATTTATGATATGCGGCTGCTGACGGGGACGCGTAACCGGTTTCTGATAAAAATTGCCTGTTCGAAGGGGACGTACATCCGAAGCCTGATCCGCGATATGGCGCGCCGCCTTGGCACGGTTGCGTACATGTCTTTTTTATTGAGGACACGGTCGTGCGGTTTTCTGGTAAACGGTGCATATACGCTGGATGAATTGCGGCATGACGCCGTCCGCGCAAAAGCGCTGGTGCCGATTGGCGACGCGCTTGGGTTTATGGAATCACTGACGCTGCCCGGTTACCTGTTTGACATCGTGGCCTCGGGGGCCGCCATCGACCTTTCCAGGGCACAGCTTGACGTAGCCGCGGGAAAGGACTATGTCCTGTATTGCAAAAACAAGCTGATGGGCGTCGCGGCATGCGGCGATGCGGTACTAAAAATACAAACTATGATCTATATCAACGGAGCCGACAATGAAAACACTTACGCCTGACCTGCTGCCGGTAAAAGAGAAGACAGCCATAGCCGTCGGCATGTTTGACGGCGTGCATAAAGGGCACCTCCGGCTGGTTGAATCGATTCTGGATAAGCCCGGCGCCGCGCCGCTTATTTTTACGTTTAACACGAAGCCGGCGGCGGACAGGCTTATTTTTACATCCGAAGAGAAAAAAGAGATTTTTGACTTTCTTGGCGTGAAATATTATTACGAACAGAATTTTGGCGAGGCGTTTGCGGGGCTTTCCCCGGAGGCGTTTGTGACCAGGCTGCTGAATGATTTTGGGATGACACACCTTGCCGCCGGGTTCGATTTCCGCTTTGGCAAAGACGCCGCGGGCAACACGAAGCTGCTGGCCGGCTATGCCGGCCAATACGGTTTTACGCTGGATGCGCTGCCCAAGGTGACGATGGACGGCGGGAAGGTAAGCAGCAGCGTGATCAGGCGCTTGATTGAACGGGGCGATATGGCTGGCGCGGCAGGGCGGATGGGCAGGTTTTATTTTATTGACGGCAGGATCGAGACCGGCCGGCGTTTGGGAAATATCCTGGGGTTTCCCACGGCAAATATCCACACAAAAAAGCTGCTGCCAAAGCGCGGCGTTTATGCGACAATTGTAAAGCTGCCGTCCGGCAGGCGGCTGCGCGCCGTCACAAACGTTGGAGTCAAGCCAACCGTGCAGGCGGAAGGCGCGCCCAATGTAGAAACCTTTATACTGGATTTTGACGGTGATATCTATGGGGAGCGGATACGGGTATGCTTTGTGGATTTTATACGGGCCGAAAAACGGTTTGCGTCGCTTGAGAAACTGAAGGCGCAAATTGCGGCGGACAGCGGGAACGCGGCAAACAAGCTCGCGGATTTATCTGTTTACAATGCGTATATAATGTGATAAAATATTTTAGTATGTCTGGGCGCAACGCGCCCTTGCCGGAAGCTTCGTGTGTCGAACACTCCTGACGCGCGCGCGGTTTAACGGCCTGATATAAATAAATTTTATTTGGAGGATGAAATGGATAAGGAGATAAAGACCGAAATTATCAAAAAGTATGCGCAAAAGGAAGGTGATACGGGTTCGCCCGAAGTGCAGGTTGCGCTGCTGACCTACAGGTTCAACCATCTGAACGAGCACTTGAAGGAGAATAAGAAGGATTCCCATTCGCGGCGCGGCCTGTTGAAAATGGTTGGTAAAAGAAGAGGATTGCTGAATTACCTTAAAAGCAAGGATATTGCCCGGTACAGGAATCTGATCGAGAGCCTGAACCTGAGGCATTAATGAATGAGCGGGAGCTTTTTCTCGCTTTCTTTATGTGAAGAAACGGCGCGGAATTATGCCGCGCGGGTGTGATGTGGATAACAATTTAAGGAGAATGTAATGCAAAATAATGTTTATGAGATGGAATTGGGCGGCCGGACTCTCACGGTGGAGAGCGGTAAATACGCCTTTCAGGCGGACGGAGCGGTTTGGGTCCGCTGCGGCGACACCGTTGTTATGGTGACCGCTACCGCATCCAAAAACCAGAGGGTGGGGATCGACTTCTTTCCCCTGAGCGTCGAATTTGAGGAAAAAATGTATTCTGTCGGGAAAATCCCCGGCGGGTTCATTAAGAGGGAGGGGCGTCCTTCCGAAAAAGCGGTGTTGGCCTCCCGGCTGATCGACCGTCCAATCAGGCCGCTCTTTCCCAAAGGATATTTCAACGATGTGCAGGTTGTGGCGACAGTACTTTCGGTGGATACGGATATTCCGCCCGAGGTTTACGCGATGATCGGCTCATCGGCCGCGCTCAGCATATCGGGGATCCCTTTTGCCGGGCCGACCGGCTCCGTAATCGTCGGGCTGGTGGATGGCGAGTATGTGATCAACCCCGACCTTGAGCAAATGGCAAACAGCAGGCTGCACTTGAC
>JAISDV010000059.1 GCA_031264545.1 Oscillospiraceae bacterium
TTTGGCGGAGAACGGAAGCTTCAGGAAGCCCTGCACCGCGTCTGTGTGGAGGCGCGCGCGGCTTCCGCTCTTTTTAATGGCCCTTGCAACGGCGGCTATATCCGTTATGCCGCCGGTTTCATTGTTTACCATCATCAGCGTGACGAGCACCGTGTCCTCACGCAGTGCGTCGGCCACAGCCTGCGCCGTGACGCTGCCGTCCGCCTCAGGCCGCAGCCGCGTGACCGTGAAGCCGTCCTTTTCAAGCAATTCGAGCGCGCGCAGGACGGCCATGTGCTCGGCCGGGGAGCTGATGATGTGCCTTCCGAGACGCTTCATATGCTCCGCGCCGGAGCGTATGGCCCAGTTGTCGCTCTCAGTTCCGCCGGAGGTGAAAAAAAGCTCCTCCGGCTGTGCGCCGAGCGCCTTGGCGAGCTTTGCGCGGCTGTCGTCGAGCACAGCCTTTGCGTCGCGGCCCATTTTGTGGGTCGAACCGGGATTGCCGAAGCCTTCGGTCATGATGCGGTAAGCTGTGTCCGCCGCCTCGGGGCAGACCCGGGTCGTTGCCGCGTTATCGAAATATGCTGTCATCTTCTGCGTCATTCCTTTGTATATTGAGACCCTTTACGGTATGATAGACCGATGCGTATTATATATCCAAATCAGCGTTAAAACAAGGTGGGGCCATGAAATACAGGATTGCGAGCTTGGGCTGCAAGGTCAATCAATACGAAACCCAGGCGCTGGAGACGCTTCTCAGGGACCGTGGCTTCCTGGAAAGTGAAAACGGTGAATGCGCGGATGTGGTGATCGTCAATACCTGTGCGGTGACGGCGGAGAGCGGCAGGAAATCCCGCCGGCTTATCCGAAAGCTCGCGGAGGAAAACCCCGGCGCGCTCGTGGCTGTCTGCGGCTGCTTTTCCCAGCTCTCCCCGGAGGAGACGGCTGAAATCGGCGCGGACGTCGTTCATGGCAGCGGCGGCAAGGCGCGTTTTGTCGAGGACATTGCGCGCGCCCTGCGTGAGCGGCAAAAGATTGCGTGGACGGACGACCCCTTTGCGCGCCGGAGCCTGGAGGAGCTGCCCGCCGGCGCGGTGGACGGGCGCACGAGGGCTATGCTCAAGATACAGGACGGCTGCGTGAATTTCTGCACCTTCTGTATCATACCCTATACGAGAGGCCGGGTGCGCAGCCTGCCGCCGGAGCGCTGCGCCGCGCAGACGCGGGCGCTGGCCGAAAAAGGCTTCCGCGAGCTCGTGCTTACCGGTATCGAGATCGCCTCCTACGGAAAGGATCTGACGCCGCAAAGCACGCTCGCCGGAGCGGTCGAAGTGATCTGTGCGAACGCCGGCGGCCTACGGGTTCGTTTGGGCTCGCTCGAGCCGACCGTGGTGACGGAGGACTTCGCCGCAAGGCTGAAAGCGGCCGGAAGGGTCTGCGAGCATTTCCATCTCTCGCTTCAGAGCGGCTGTGACGAGGTGCTCAAAAACATGAACCGGAAATATGACACCGTGCGTTTTTACGAGGCTGTGCAGACCCTGCGCGGGCATTTTCCCGGCTGCGGCATTACGGCGGACCTCATCGCGGGCTTTCCCGGAGAGACGGCGGAAAATCATGCCGAGACGCTCGCATTTATCAAAAAATGCGGCTTTTCGTCCATGCATGTGTTTCCGTATTCCAGGAGACCGGGGACGAAGGCCGCCGGCATGGGCGGCCAGCTCACAAACGCCGTGAAGGCCGAAAGGGCGCGGCAGGCACAGGCGGCCGCGCGCGCCATGGCGGAGGACTTCATGGCCTCCTGCGTGGGCAGGGAGCTCTCCGTGCTGTTTGAAACGGAAAAGGACGGTATGTCCATCGGTCACGCAGCCAACTACGCGCGCGTGTGCGTGCCCGGCGGACGGCTTCGCGGCCTTGTAAAAAATGTCGAAATTATTGATGCATCCGGCAAAATGCTTGTCGGTAAAATGGTTTGACTTTACGCGGCTAAAGGCTTTATAATGACTTTGACATTATTCTGACGAGAGGACGCATGCAAAAACGCATGGAGGTATCAGTGTGAAAAGAGAAGAAGTAGTCAATTTCTCCGCGGGCCCTTCCGTTCTGCCCACAGAGGTTCTTGAGATCGCCGGAAAAGAGCTTCTCAACTATAACGGCAGCGGAATGTCAGTCATGGAAATGAGCCACCGCGGCAAGGCTTATCTCGAGATTTTCGAGAGCGCCAAATCAAAGCTCAGGGCGGCGCTTTCCATTCCGGAATCACACGCGCTTCTTTTTTTGCAGGGCGGCGCCTCCTTGCAATTTTCAATGGTCCCGATGAACCTTATGCGTGAGCTGGGCAAGGGCAGGGCGGACTATGCCGTGACCGGAAATTTTTCCGAAATTGCCTGTAAGGAAGCGAGAAGGTACGGCGTGATCAGCGTCGCCGGCTCCTCCGAGGACAGAAACCATACATACATTCCGAAGCAGCCCGAGCTCAGGCTCGATCCGGCTGCGGACTATTTTTACTATTGCGCTAACAACACGGTTTACGGCACCGAATGGCAGTACGTGCCCGAGACGGGCGGCGTTCCCCTCTGCTGCGATATGTCCTCAAACATTCTGTCAAAGCCCGTGGACGTTTCGCAGTACGGGATCATTTTTGCCGGGGCGCAGAAAAACATGGCGCCTGCGGGGCTGACGGTCGTGATCATCGACAAAGACCTCGCCGGAAGGGAAATGGCCTGCACGCCGCTCATGATGAGCTACCGGACGATGATTGAAAAGGATTCGATGTACAATACCCCGCCGTGCTGGAACATTTATATTCTCGGCCTTGTCCTCGACTGGCTCGAAAAGCAGGGCGGCGTCTCCGGTATGGAGCGGATCAAGCGCGAGAAGGCCGCGCTGCTTTACGGCTATCTGGACGGCAGCGCCTTGTTCAGGGCCTGTGC
Organism: Oscillospiraceae bacterium; assembly: GCA_031264545.1. Classification (GTDB taxonomy): domain Bacteria; phylum Bacillota; class Clostridia; order Oscillospirales; family Oscillospiraceae; genus UBA2658. The sequence goes on from JAISDV010000059.1 coordinate 2,910, forward strand.
CGAGCCGGAGTCCAGGAGCGACATGAACGTCACTTTCCGTACCGGCAGCGAGGAGACAGACGCGGCGTTCTGCAAAAATGCTGCCGCGGCCGGTTTTACGAATCTGAAGGGACACCGCAAGGTTGGCGGTATGCGGGCCTCGATCTATAATGCGATGCCCGTCGAAAGCGTCCGGCGGCTTGTGGAATTTATGAAGGCGTTTGAGGTAAAAAACCGTGTATAAGATAAAGACGCTCAACAAGATCTCGCCGCTCGGCCTTAATCTCATCGGGGAAAGCGGGTTTGCGCTGGACGACGCGGCGGAAGCGCCGGACGCGATACTGGTCAGAAGCGCGAATATGAACGAGATGCGGTTTGCCGATAACCTGCTCTGCATCGCGCGGGCCGGGGCGGGGACCAATAATATTCCCGTGGCAAGCTGCGCGGAAAAGGGTGTCGTGGTATTCAATACCCCCGGCGCGAACGCGGAGGCTGTCAAGGAGCTTGTCATCTGCGCGATGCTGATGGCTTCCCGCGATGTCGTCGGTGGCGTAGACTGGGTGCGCAGCATAGCCGGCAAGGGCGCGGAAATCCCCGCGATGGTCGAAAAGGGCAAGGCCAGCTTCGCCGGCCCGGAAATCATGGGCAAGACCCTCGGCGTGGTCGGTCTCGGCGCGGTCGGCGCGAAGATCGCCAACGCCGCGCTGGAGCTGGGCATGGCGGTCTATGGCTACGACCCCTTCCTCTCCGTCGATGCGGCATGGCGGCTGTCCAGCCAGGTCAGGCACGCGACGGACATCGACACGATTTACCGTAGCTGCGACTATATCACCCTGCATGTGCCCTATATCAAGGGCAGCACGCATCATATGCTTGATAAGGAAGCCTTCGCCAAAATGAAGGATGGCGTGCGCATAATAAACCTTGCTCGCGCGGAGCTCGTCTGTGACGAGGATTTACTTGACGCGATCGACTCGACCAAGGTTGCCCGCTATGTGACGGATTTTCCGAACGCGGCGACGGCCGAGGCGCCGAATACCATTCCGATTCCGCATCTCGGCGCGTCGACTCCGGAGAGCGAGGAAAACTGCGCGCTGATGGCCGCGCGACAGACCGTGGATTACCTGCTCGACGGGAACATCGAAAACTCCGTGAATCTGCCTGATGTCCGCCTGGCCCGTATGGGCAGCAGCAGGCTGTGCATCATTCACCGCAACGTTCCGCGTATGCTGAATAATTTCCTTGACCTTATCGCCAGGGCAGACATCAACATTGCGCACATGATCAACAAGGCAAAAGGGGAGATCGCCTATACCGTTATCGACACCGATACGCAGGTCGGGGCAGAAATTCCCGGCATGATCGCCAGAATGAGCGACGTTTTCCGCGTGCGTGTGCTGTAAAAAGCCCGAGCATACCGGCGCCGGCCCGTAAGGGACCGGCGCTTTTAACGCGCCAAGGTTACAAAAAGCTACAGAAAATTACAGAAAATATCCGCGATAGCTTGAAAACCGTGCCGAACAATGGTATACTGATGCAAATTATGTACACAAGTCCATTTTTGACATACGGAGGACTGCGTGAAAAAGCTGAGAAAGGCCCTGAGCACCCTGATAGCCGCAGCCGTCGCCGCCTGCCTGCTTCCGTCGGCGGATTTTGTCCGCGCCGATGCCTGGGAAGTGGGCAACAGCGATCTGAATATACAGAACGGCGGCGTCATGCTCACGGCGGGCAACGACTTTTATTTTGTGCAGGACGGCATTTTTGTCCAGTCCGGCGGCGATGTGCGCGCGCTCACGGCGGACAAAGGGAAAAATCTGAACCTCTGCGGCGGATACCTTTACTATACGGTCGGCACGGAGCTGCGGCGTCTGCCGGCCTCCGGCGGCGCGTCCGAAACGGTTTTACGCGCCGGGGCGGTAATCGACCGGCTTTATATGGTGAACGGCGCGCCCCTGTACCTCGCAGCCGGCGCGGTCTATCAAGCTGATAAAGGCTTTGCGTCAATTAAAAGACTGCCGTCCCCGGAAGCGGTCAAGGGCCTTATCCCGCTCCCTTACGGCAATATCTATCTAACCGGCGAGCCGTTCAGCTATGTTCTTTGGGCGGGAACCGTACGGCTTGTGGACAATGTCGCTTCTGCGTGCACGGACAGCGGCTATCTGGCGCTTCAGACGGCGAATGAAAATTATATGATCTCACTGGAGAAACTTTTCTCCGGGTTTAATATTGAGACGGACCTGCGCGATTTCAATATCCACGGTACGGTGACCCTCGCCGCGCTTCTCAGCCCGGACGATGAAAATATGATCAGCGAGGACAATGACAACCGGGAGCTGATGTGTGATTTTCAGGCGCTTTTGGATGAGGCGGGGCTGAAAAGCGCGGATATTTCCCTGATGACGGCCGATACGGCGGGGAGCGGCGCGGCGCCTGCCGCACCTGTGCTCAGCGAAGGACAGAAGAACATCGTCAAACGTGCGCGCCAACTGACCGAGATCGTATGGACGCCGCTTCAAGATATTAACCAGTGGGGCAATTACGGGGTGTTCGAGGCCGAAACCACTTATACCGGCATTCCTTACGGCCAGCCCGTCAACAGCAACGGCTATATCGGGTACGGCGTCTCGCTGGAGGGCTTTGCCTCGGCGATGCTCGACAACACGAGCAAGCTTTATACGTCCTACTCCACTTATAATAAGATCGCGCCTTTTTATTCGACTGACTGCAGCGGCTACGTTTCTTATGCGTGGGGACTTACGTCCAGAAAAACGACATATTCTCTATCAGATGTGGCGGAAAAAGTCGGAGATCAGAGCATATACAGTCTTCAAGTGGGGGATTGTCTTAATGAAACCAGCAGCCATGTCGTGCTGATCTCTTCGCTGACCTACGATGCGTCCGGCACAATGGTCGGCCTTCAGGTCATGGAGCAAACGCCTGTTATTACCCGTGTCACCAATTACGGGCAGGGACAGGCCCGGTCGCTCGCAAGCTTTCAGGCCTATTACCTGAACAAGGGTTATGTGATTTACAGAAATCCGAACAGGGACGGCGTTACATATATTCCCAGCCCGGTCGTTCCGCTCGACGGGGAGCGCGTACCCGGACAGAAGGAATCGGCGCCTAAGAGCAAGACAAGCGCTTTTGTCGGCGGCAAAACCGTGTCGCTCTCAAGCGATACGCCGGGCGCGGCGATCTATTATACGCTCGACGGTTCGGCTCCGACGGCGGCGAGCACACGCTATTCGGGCGCGGTCACAGTTTACCGGACGACGAAGCTCCGGGCTGTCGCCGTCTCCGGAAGCTTTCCCGAGAGCACAATATTGGAATATACGGTCAAGGTGCCGCAGGCAGCGACGCCGTCGGCCGGTGTTTCAAGCGGGATGAGCTCCGGCAATCTGGTGGCCGCCGGCGCGCAGATCAAGCTCAGCTCCGTTTCCGGCGCGACCGTTTATTACACGACGGACGGCAGCGAGCCGACGGCCTCGGGCAAGATTTATACTTCACCGATCACGCTGACAGCGGATACAACGATCAAAGCGATTGCGGAAGTGCCGGGTATGACCCGGAGCGGCGTCATGACCGCAAGCTACAGGATCGGAAGGACCTTTACGATAACGGCGGGCGCGGAGGCGGGCGGCAGCATTTCGCCCTCCGGCGCGAGCCTGGCGCTTGAAACCGGCTCGCAGACCTTCACCATCACGCCGGCGAGCGGTTTCCTGGTCAGGGACGTGCTGGTCGACGGCGTCTCGGTCGGCGCGGTGACGAGCTATACGTTTCAGAACATTGCGGCAGACCATACGATTTCCACATCCTTTAAGTCCGCGGCGCAGCTGCCGTTCAAGGATGTCGGTCAGAACCAGTGGTTCTATGACGCCGTTGGCTTCGTCTACGCCAGGGGCCTGTTCAACGGGATGGAAGAGACAGTCTTTGCCCCGGATCTGACTATGACGCGGGGGATGTTCGTCACCGTTCTCGGGCGCGTCGCGGGCCTGCCGTCCGGGCTTTCCTCCGGCGTTGGCCTGGTAACGGCGGCCGGCGTCAACATCCGCAGCGGTCCCTCCACGGACGCGGAGATCGCGGGCTTTATCTCCAATAAAAACACGCTTGTCCAGGTGAGCTCGGCCAGCGGCGGCTGGTACGGCGTCAAATACGCGGCGGTCACGGGGTATATCCGGGCCGACCTGATCAAAGTCTATGGCGGAAGCTATACCGATTTGGCTAAGGACCAGTATTACAGCCCTTACGCGGAATGGGCGGCGCTGACCGGCATCGGCGCCGGTGTTGCCGGAGGCGGCTTTAACGCAAGCGCCGATATCACCCGCGAGGACATGTGCCTCCTGCTCTACAATTACGCGCAGTTCTATGGGAAGACCCTGCCGCAGAGCGTGGACAAGGCTGTGTTCAGCGACGACCACGCGATAGGCTCCGCGGCAAAAACGGCCGTCTATGCCCTTCAGCAGGCGGGCGTCATCAACGGAATGGGCAATGGGACGGTCTCTCCGAAAGGGACGGCGACACGCGCCCAGGTCGCGCAGATATTCATGAAATTTTATAATGTGGTCAGATGATTGCGGCTGAAAGCACGCAGAGCAGACGTCCGCGCCGGAGAAAATCCTCCGGGCGGGCGTTTTTTATAGCTTACCGCTTCATAACAGACATTCCGCTAAAATTATTTTTTCTTTCGTGCAACGAAACATGATTTTTGCCGTGTATATGGGTGAAAGGTCTTTCGACTCACACGCGACAGGAGGTGAACAACATGGAAGATAGTAAAATTATTGATTTGTATTGGAAACGCGCCGAAATTGCCATCGGTGAAACCGCAAAAAAGTATTCTCGATACTGTCATGCTATTTCGTTCAACATATTGCATAACAGGGAAGATGCCGAGGAATGTGTCAACGATACATATCTCAAGGCATGGAACGCCATACCGCCAAAACGCCCAAATTGTTTGGCAGCTTTTCTGGGCAAGATAACGCGCAATCTCTCATTGGACAAATTCAAAAAATATTCTGCCGACAAACGCGGGCACGGGCAGATGGAGATTGCCCTGTCCGAGTTAGATGAAGTGATTCCATCTGCAACAAGCGTTGAACAGGCAATAGACGAAAAAGAATTAGCGGAGTCATTGGACAGGTTTCTTGGGGGTCTGCCAAAGCAAAAACGCATGATGTTTGTTCAGCGGTATTGGTATCTCATGTCGATTCAGACAATGGCGGAGCAGTTCAGCATAAGTGAAAGCCAAGCTAAATCTGCACTGTTCCGAATAAGAAATGAACTGAAATCTCATTTTGAAAGAGAAGGTGTAGTGCTGTGAAAAATGAAAAACTTCTGTCTTCCATAGGAAATATAGCGGATAAATACATCACCGAGGCGCAGGCAACCGAGGTGCGGCCCCCAAAATCAAAAGTTGTGACGCTGTTTAGAAAGCCTGCTGTTATAGCGGCCGCAATTGCCGCCTTCTTATTGCTGAGTGCGTTTACTGCTTATGTTGTTACTGGCGGTGACCTGTGGATACAAAAACCGTCAAATGACCCGAAGGAAACTGTACGCTCGGCAATCGAAAACCAGGTCGGCAAGGATTATACGATAAGCGTTGAAGTCGAGAGCATTGAAATCGACGGGACGGAGACGGTGCGTGTCGTGGAAAGCTTTATCAGCGGCGTAATAGCCGAGCGGCGAGGATGGAGCGACGAATATCTGGCGGAACATTTTATCGTTGTGAAAGCTGTCTATTATGCCGAATACGACCATACGCAAACAACGAGGAGTGACGGAAATGTTGTTCAGTATTTCTATCTGACGCGGGATATTGACAGCGGCGAGTGGACGATAGTCGATAACTCAGGTAATGTGAACTGGTCAGATAATTTAACGGCAGGAAACGAAGCTCATACAGGCGTAAGCGATGAGGTACGCAGCATTAAAGAACAAATGCTGTCATATTTATCCGAGCTGTTTACTGAAGCATACACGCCGTATTATGATGGTCTGCATTATGAAATGACAAATTACGATGAGACAATAGTTGATGGCGCATGCACGGCAACTTTTTTCTGGACAATGTATCACCTCGGCAAAGGCTGGGATGTGGCGGGTGATGAGGGCGCAGAAATGCAGGGAAACTTCAGCCTTCAAGCCACGGTGACAATCAATGACAACGGAGAGCTTGATTTAAGCACCATTTCAATTCTCGCGGACAATAGCGCCTCCGGCCCGCCGGACTACTGCCTCCCCATTGAGGATTTTTTCCCAGATCAGCTTGCCGATTGACAGATAAGAGCAGTCAAACAACCCCTGGTATTCAGGGCAGGGCAAATAAACGCCCTGCCTTATTTTTTGCCCCGATTTTTCATCCCGATTTTACGCCTTTGATCTCCTGCAAAATATGGCGCTTGACTTCCAGTATGCGATCGCGTATTTTATCCGATTGACAAAAAAATTCGCTTTCATCAAAATCGTTGTATGTCAACGCATTAACAGGCTTATCAACAGGCCTGGAATAGTCGCTTGTGAGGTTTAACACGCAGAAAAAAGGTGATTCTATCCGATACCGTTTTAAGTCTGTGAGTTCATTTGTTTCCAGCGCATTAACGAAAACTAAATATTCATTATCCGGTAAAAGTAAATTTATAAACCCGGAATATACCGGACGACTATTGAAATATTCAATAGCGCGATATTTCTGGTCGTAAACGCCGCCCGATGAAACCAACTCCGCAAATTCACCGACAGCCGCGTCGCCTTTGATCACTTCCGCAATTTGCACACGCTGTGTCAATGTGAAATTGTATTCCCGGATATGATTTGCCGGTTTAACCACCAAGATAAAATCCATTGCGTTAAGCTCCGCCAATCGTTGCTCCGCATAGGCGTTTTTGAAAACGCCGAACGTGTCATCCTCGTCAAATATTTGTGTGATATTGCAATTTAAAAGCCGTATATCCTCTATATTTGATATGGAAATTACGCCGCCGTCCTTAAATGTTGCATTGGAATATAAGCCGATAACGGCGGCAATCAGGAGAAAGCTAACCGACAATACTATTATGCGCTTCATTTCCAGCCCGCCAAACAACCGCTTGCCATACGATACTTTTCATCACACAAAAATTCTATATCCTCTGTACTGTGGCTGGCGATAACCACGATAGCCCCGCGCTTTGCTTCTTCAAGCAGCATTTCACGCATTAACGATACGCCGTTTTCATCAAGCCCATTTGTCGGTTCGTCCAATAACAATAAATCGGGGTGTTCCATAACAGCCTGCGCTATGATAATACGCTGACGCATACCAAGCGAATATTTTTTCAGAGTGCGTTTGTCGGCAGGGTCAAGGCCCACGCGGGTAATCGCGTCGCGTATGGCTTCGTCGGCAATGATTTTATTGATCCCTGCTAATAACTTCAAGTTTTCAAAACCCGTAAATTCCGGGTAAAGCCCCATATTTTCAATGATAAGACCGATTCGCGGTTTTCCTGTTCCGTTCCATAATATTTTGCCGGAAGTCGGATGGACTAAGCCCGCCAATATACGGAGTAACATGGTTTTTCCTGACCCGTTTTTCCCCATAAGCCCGTAAATCTTACCCGAACTAAAGCACAGGTTTATCTTGTCGAGAATCAATGCGTCTTTAATTTTTTTTTGCACGTTTTCTACGTTGAGCGAAAACATAAATCAGCCTCCTACGCCGCGCTTTCATTGTTTTGCAATGATATATCCAAGCGGTTAATTTTTCTTACTCCGATAAAGATCGTCAGTATGATAAGTACGGCAAAATAAAGAACGGGCGCAAGCGTTTCTCCCCATTCGGAGGCCCAGTTTATCGTAACATTAGATACCGGGTTCAGTCGAAGCAATAACGGAAAATTTTTTATTATGGGTATTTTTTCGTGCGATACGGCTAACAGCGAAAGAAACGTCAGGGTAATATAATTCGCGATAAAACCGATTGTGCTTTCAAACCGTATGGCCGTCAGGTTTATAGTTAGGGTCTGCCAAAATGCGAATAACGCCGACAATACTGTTGTCAATAAAAATATTTTAATGGATGTGTAATAGTTTCCGTATTTTGAACAGCTTGCGCTTATGATAAAGGTCATACCTGCGGTTATTATTGCGAACAATACCGCGCTTATAAATAGTTCCGTACAACGCTGTATAAACCATTTTGTCCTATTTGTCTGACGAATTATGATATATACGCCGCTTCCGAATAAATCTTTATAGATATACATTCCGAACAATAGGCTGAACAACACAATTTCAACCATACCAAACATCACAATAGTTAAATGCGTCTGTTGTCTGTCGGGATTTCCCGAAAACATATTTTGAATAAATAACTCCGCGACGGGCATATCAATTTTCAAATCGTAAAAAATTACGTCAATTTTACGAAACAGAACGATAGGGACAAATAAAACTAATTTTTTCCAATTCCGTTTAATAAACATATTCAGCCCGCTATATCTGGTCTTTACTAATTTGCAAGATCAGCATGCCTATGGAAAATCCTATAACAGCGATAAAGAACGCAGATATAAAAATCAAACTCTTCCCGTGATCAGCATTTACCGTAAGATACGACATTACGATGAAGTTTATGAAAGGCTTGCTTTTTTGCAATAAAAAATTGAGGGTGTTTATCAATATAATTAAAAGATAAACGGGTATGAAAAGCAGAATTTTATATCGCTTTATGATAAAAGATACGGCAAGATTCAAAACGCTTAAAACACCCATTGAAAGCGAGAAAATAAGCGCAAATACCAAATTATATAAATCCGCGGAATACAGGAACAGGCGTGGGAATATTACGCCGCTTTGAATGGTATCGATTACGATATTACTGCCTGCAATTGTCGGAGCATAATTTCGGTCAAACATATCACCAAACGTCGTTATGCCGCTTTGCGGAAAGAAAGACAGATTAAGAAGCATATTTGCTGCGAGCGGAATAAAAAATACTATGAAGCCCCCAATAAAACACACTGTCATTTTTGAAAGGTAATAATTCTTTAAACCCGTGCGGCTTTGAATTATAGGGCTTATCTCATTCGCTTGATCTGTCATAAACGACATAGCAAACGGTAATACGCTTATACAAGGGACAAGGTTAATAAAAACGGGATAAAAAACCGCGTTCGAATTTAAAGCAAACGCCGCGTTTGGCGATAATATGGTTGATACGTCCGAGCCGCGCTGTGAAAGTGCGTAAAATATGAAAGTCGCAATGCTGTATATCATATTGATACCGAAACAAAAAACGAACGGCTTTTGACGAAACATCAGATTGATTTGTGTGGATACTGCGCGTCTAAGCATTATGATTTTCCCCCGCGTCGGTTTCTGTTTTTGTATTCCTTCAACGCCTTGTCATAGCGTCTGCCGATTTTTTTATAATGCTTCTCATAATATAAACCACGAAAAATATCTTTCAACAGCCGCATACGCAAGCTGCGCATATTGGGTACAGAGCTGCATAAAGCGAATGGAGTACCGGCCATCAATCGGCTTTTCAGCATGGAGCCGCCTCTTGCGGCGCATATTTTCCGAAAATTCACAAATCGTTCGACATAAATGCGGATAATATGTTATGATAACTCTGGTATTTTATTTTCGAGGGGATACAGCTGATGGCTTTTCGCACATCAACAAGGCGCAGGGGAGAGGTTCTGCCGGAGCGCGTGATTATCGGCGCGCTGGAAACGCCGCCGGAAACCGGCCTGACCGCCCGGCAGGCGGAAGAGCGACTGCGCGGCGGCTATGGCAACGATCCGATCAAGCCGCCGACTAAAACTGTGGGGCAAATCATCCGCACCAACTTTTTGACGTATTTTAATGTCGTTTTTTTCGCGCTTGCCGCCTGTGTCATCGCGGTCGGCTCGTGGAACAATCTCACCTTTATGCCCGTCGTCTTTGCCAATATCATTATAGGAACCGTGCAGGAGCTGCGCGCGAAAAAAACGCTGGACAAGCTGAATATCATCAATGCGCCGAAAGGTGTGGCCGTCAGGGGCGGCGTGATCAAGCCCATGAACGTCGAGGAGATGGTCAGGGACGATATTGTCATTTTTACGGCGGGAAACCAGGTTTTCGCCGACGCTGTCGTCGTTTCCGGCGAATGCCAGGTCAACGAGGCCCTGATGACCGGCGAGGCGGACGAAATCAAAAAGGCCGCCGGCGACGAGCTTATGAGCGGAAGCTTTCTGGTTTCCGGCTCGGTCAGGGCGCGCCTGGTCCGTGTTGGCAGGGAGTCGTATGTCTCCCGTCTCACGCTTGAATCCAAGAAAAGCGGCCGGCTCAGGCAGTCCGAAATGATGCGGTCCCTGTCCAGTCTCGTCAAATGGATCGGCATCGCGCTGATTCCGATCGGCGCGCTGATGGCGGTCAAGGAGATACTTTGGCTCGACCGAAGCGCAGAACAGGGCGTTGTTTCAACGGTCGGCGCGCTGGTCGGCATGATACCGGAGGGGCTTTATCTGCTGACGAGTATCGCGCTGGCCGCGGCGGTTGTCAGGCTCGCACAGCGGAAAACGCTTGTGCACGACATGAGCTGTATTGAAACGCTCGCCCGGGTGGATACGCTCTGTGTGGATAAAACCGGCACGATCACGGAAAACAAGATGATCGTTGAGGATGTCGCCCTTCTCTGTGAGGACAGGTTTGTCGCCGACGATATCCGTATGATCATGTCCGATTATGTTGCCGCCATGCA